>JBAWYY010000025.1:0-14373 GCA_037143285.1 Alphaproteobacteria bacterium
CGTGGCTATGCACGGGCTCACGGATCGTTGCGCTTCGGTCAGGTCGTTGTCCGGCGGGTTCTCATCGATCTCGGATGTTCAAGAGGAGAAGGAGGCGGCGCTGATCGCGCTCGCTACCGCCGCTGTCGAGGAAGATGGCGCTGAAGTGGTCGTACTCGCGGGCGCTCCGCTTGCGGGCCTTGCCGCCAAAGTTCGCGATCAGATCCCTGTGCCCCTGGTCGATCAGGTGGCCGCGGCCGTCAAACAGGCCGAAGCGATTGGGGCTCTTTCGCCCCGCAAGGCAACGGCGGGGAGTTTTGCGCGTACCGGCGCGAAGCCCTCCTTTGGCCTCGGGACTTCGCTCGCCAATCGGATCAGCCGCAACCGCGGCTAGGTTCCAAGCGGGCTGCAATCATCATGTCGCGCCTGCCATCATGTTCATGAGTGCCGAGAAAGCATTCATTTGCCCGGGTCCGACCGCGTCGTCATGGTTTGGGGACGACACAAAGCGCGAGTGACACAACAGCCATGGCAACGGGTATCCGATGCATGTTGATGCGGGGAGGCACCTCGAAGGGCGCCTATTTCCTTGCGTCTGATTTGCCGACTGACCCGGCAGCACGCGATGCCGTGCTTTTGTCTGTCATGGGCTCTCCTGACGCACGCCAGATCGACGGGCTTGGCGGCGGCCATCCTCTCACATCGAAAGTCGCGATGGTCTCGCGTTCCAGCGTGACCGGCGTCGATATTGATTTTCTCTTCGCTCAGGTCCTCGTTGATGTCGCGCGGGTCGATTACAACCAGAACTGCGGCAACATCCTCGCCGGCATTGCCGGTTTCGCCATTGAGCGGGGCTTGGTCGCAGCAGGTAACGTGACCACGACAGTCACCGTTCGCACGGTGAATACGGGCACGCTTGCCGAATTGCGCATTCAGACACCAGGTGGCGTCGTGCGCTATGACGGCGATGTAGCGATTGACGGTGTTCCAGGAATGGCGGCGCCCGTCGTGATCGATTTCCTTGATGCTGCAGGCTCAGTGAGCGGTTCGCTTCTGCCGACAGGCAATGCGGTTGATCATGTCGCGGGTATTGACGTCACTCTTATCGACAATGGGATGCCGGTGATTGTTCTCGATGCGGCAAGCGTCGGCCGCACCGGATACGAGACCCATGCCGAGCTTAACGCCGATACGGCCTTAAAGGCGCGGCTTGAGGAAATCCGCATCGCCGCAAGCCCGCTGATGGGGATCAAAGATGCGGGGTCGAAAAACATTCCCAAACTGGCTCTGGTTTCGGCGCCTGTCGCGGGCGGCGTAATTTCGACTCGCTCCTTCATTCCCCGCGAGTGCCATTCCTCCATCGGGGTCTTTGCGGCAGTGTCTGTGGCAACCGCTTGCATGTTGCCGGGATCGCCCGCCCATCGCTTGGCACGCGTTCCATCTGGGCGCGAGAAGCTGATATCGGTCGAACATCCAACCGGCGAGTTCACAGTGCGCCTCACGGTTAGCGGCACCGAGGCTCAGCCCGTGGTCGAGCGCGCAGGACTGCTCCGCACAGCGCGCGCTCTTTTTGACGGCAGGGTGTTCCCTCACGCGGGTGTCATGGCCGACATCCAACCACTCGCCGCCGAGTGACGCATTCAACTTCAAGGAAGTGACGCATGTCTAAAATCAAGAGCGGGCTCGTCGTGACGGCTCACCCCGGCGATTTTGTGTGGCGCGCCGGCGGCGCTATCGCACTTCATGCCGCCAAGGGCTATCGGATGAAGATCGCGTGCCTTTCCTACGGCGAGCGCGGCGAGAGCCAGTTCGCCTGGAAGAAGGCCGGCGTTTCACTGGAAGAGGTTAAAGCGGGCCGCCGTGCGGAAGCCGAAGAAGCCGCAAAAATCCTCGGGGCGTCCATCGAGTTTTTCGATGCAGGTGACTATCCGCTGCGGCCGACAGAAGCGATGCTTGATCGCCTCATCGACATTTACCGGGAAGAGAACCCGGCCTTCGTGCTGACCCATGCGCTCGAAGATCCCTATAACTTCGATCACCCGGTCGCCGCCCACATTGCTCAGGAAGCCCGGATCGTCGCTCAGTCGGCCGGCCATAAGCCCGATCCTGAGCGCAACTATGCCGCGCCGCCGGTCTTTTTGTTCGAACCGCACCAGCCGGAGCAGTGCAACTTCAAGCCGCAGGTCATCTTGAACATCGACGCCGTCTGGGAGACCAAGCGGCGCGCTTTTGAGGTGCTCGCCGCGCAAAAGCACCTGTGGGACTACTATACTCGCGTGGCACTCAATCGCGGGGTTCAAGGCGGACGCAATACCGGCAAGCCCATGACCTATGGCGAGGCCTATCAGCGGCTCTTCCCCCAGGCTTTAGAGGAGCTGGCATGATCGGCGTCGTTGTTCGCAACATCCCGCGAGTCGAGCGAGCTTTGGCCGATCGCTTGAACGTGGCTGGGGTCTCGACCGTTCACGAAGCCATGGGTCGACTCGGCCTCATGAAGCCGGTGATGCGGCCCATTTGGTCGGGTGCCGCAATTGCCGGCTCAGCAGTCACCGTGTTGGGTCAGCCCGGCGACAATTGGATGATCCATGTTGCCATTGAACAGATGCAGGCCGGCGATGTGCTGGTCGTCGCGATGACGGCAGACTCAACTGACGGGATGTTCGGCGATCTCTTGGCGACATCGGCCAAGGCGCGAGGGTGCCAGGGCCTTGTGATTGACGCGGGCGTGCGCGACGTCAAAACGCTTACAGAGATGGGTTTTCCGGTCTGGTCGCGCGCAGTATCGGCGAAAGGCACGGTGAAGGCGACGCTCGGCTCAGTGAATGTGCCGGTCGTGTGCGCAGGTGCGGCCGTTCACCCAGGCGATGTCATTGTCGCCGATGATGACGGCATCGTGGTCGTTCCCTTCGCACAGGCTGAAAAGGTCGCGCTCGCGGCTGAGGCGCGGCTCGCGAATGAGGAAGAGAAACGCCAACGACTGGCGAGCGGCGAACTCGGTCTCGACATGTACAAGATGCGCGAAGGGCTTGCGAAGGCGGGTCTGCGCTATGTCGACACGCTTGAAGACCTTACGAGCTGAACCGCGCTTATTGCCGTTGAATTCCGGCGCGCTCGATCACGCCCGCCCATTTCGCGATGTCGCCTGAAAGCCGGGCGGTGAGTTCGGCAGCAGTCGAGGCCGCCGCTTCAATCCCAAGCTCCAGGAACCGCCGGCGCACATCGTCGGTGGATACGACCTCGCGGATGCGGGTCGCCAAGAGATCGGTGATTTCCGAAGGCGTGCCGGTCGGCGCAAACAGGCCGTTCCAGGACGACACATCGTAACCGGGAACGCCTGCTTCGGCGACGGTTGGAACATCTGCCAGATAGGGCGTGCGCCGAAGGCCCGTCGTTGCGAGCGGTCGCAATTGACCGCCAGTCAGGCCCGAACTCAGCGCCGCAAAGCCGTCGATGGCGAGCCCAACATCACCGCGCATCGCGCCGGTCACCAAGTCCGGGGAGCCGCGATAGGGGACGTGGGTAAAGGTAATGCGGGCAAGCGAACCAAGTAGTGTGGCTGAGAGGTGCTGCGTCGAGCCGAACAGGATCGTGCCGATATTGAGCGAGCCCGCGCGAGCCCGCGCATCATTCAGAAGCGCTTCGAGGGTGCGGTGGGGCGACCCGGATGGTGTGGCGAAGATGAAGTCGAAAGTGCCGAGTTGCGAGATCGGCACAAAATCCTTCAAGGGATCAAATTGGAGATTGGCGATCAGCGGCACACTGACCGCCGTTCCGTTGGTCAAGAGGGCGAGCGAATAGCCATCGGCCCCACCGGCGAGCGCTGCGCGCGCTGCCGCCGAGCCCCCCGGGCCCGGTTGGTTCACCACGACGAATTGCTGGCCAAGACGGCTCGAGAGCCGCTCGGCGACGATACGTGTCGTCACATCGGCAATGCCGCCCGCGCCGAAGGGCACGAAAACACGGACGGATTTGTTAGGATACGTTCCCTGCGCGAGGGCAGGGGCTGCGAGCGCGCCCGCGCCACTTGCGAGCAGCATGCGACGAGTGATGTTGAGCATCAGCTAAACCCATAAAGGCGTGCGGGGTTGTCGACCAGCATCGCGTGGAGGGACTGCGGTGAAACGCCGTAGGTCCCGAGAATATCGACGAGATCACCGTCATTGGGCATGGTCTTCACATTGGGATGGGGCCAATCCGTGCCCCAAAGCACCCGGTCAGGCGCGGCATTCATGAGCGCGACGGCGTAGGGCACTACATCCGCATAGGGTGGTCCCATCGCGGTGATGCGCTCGGGACCAGTGACCTTCATCCAACAGGTCTCATGATGCTGCAGATGGTCGACGAGCAGGCCAAATGACCGGGCATCATGGATCGCACCGGCGCGAACCCCGCCCATATGGTCGATGACATGGGGAACAGGGAGCGCCTTCAGCATCGGCAGCATATCGGGGATATCCTGCGCCTCGAAATAGAGGTCCACATGCCAGCCGAGCGGCGCAATCCGTGCGACCAGGCGGTGGAAGGCTGCAAGATCGGGCACAGCACCAAGTCGGCGCACGAAGGTGAAGCGGCAACCCCGAATGCCTTGAGCATTCAGCGCTTCAAGCTCCCGGTCGGTGGAGCTGTCATCCACATTGGCAACGCCGAGATAGGCCCCGTTTGATTGCGCGATGGCGTCGGTGACGACGCGGTTGTCGCGCCCATGGCAGGTCGCATTCACGATCACGGCCCGTTCGACGCCGAGAACCCTGTGGAGTGCGCGAAAGTCCTCAAGCGGCGCGTCGTGGGGCGTGTAGGAACGGCCCTCGGCATAGGGATAAAGCGCATGCGGCCCAAAGATGTGGCAATGGGCGTCGCAGGTTTTTGCCGGCAAACTGAAGCTTGGTTTTTTGGGATGCGGATGCGGGGGAAGGATCGTCGGGGAGGGATTTGTCATTTGGGTCTCGCGCCTCGTTCCTGAGCATCGGCAACGGCGCGGCACAGGGCGGGATCAATGCCAATCTCGGCGACCATATCGGCAGCTTCTCTCATCTCAGCCGCCCGTCTCACCCCGTGCGTTGCCACGCGCTCGGCCATTGCAGCGGCCAGGCTCGGCCAATCGATGGAAGGGAAGGTCTGGCTCAGGCTTCCGAACACCTCGGCCTCAACGTCCCAGGCGTGAGCGGCCTTTGCGCTCTCAACGATGAGCGCTTCAATGCCTTTGATCATGATGGAACGACTGAGCTTCATGGCGGATGCCCGACCATAATCTGTGGCGACCGCTTGAAGGTTCATGCCAATGAGATTCAGCCGTTCCGCCGTCGATGCAGCTTCCGGGCCTCCGGCAAGGATTGGCACGGTGATACCCGGCACTTTGACCGGCGCCATGACGGCGGCTTCCACATAGGCGGCGCCTGATCCCATCACGATTTCCGCCGCGCGCTTCTTCGTGCCGGGAGAAGCTGAATTGACGTCGACAAAGATCTGGCCGGGCCGAAGGTGAGGGGATGTGCTCTCGGCGACCGCCAGTACTTGGGATGCAGTCACCGCCGAGACGACAATATCCGCGCCCGCAACAGCGCTTGCGACATCATGAGCCGCCGTTACGCCGATTTCAGACGCTTTGGAGCGGAGGGGCTCACCGCGTGAGGGGTCATTGAAGAGAATGTGAAAGGCCGAAACGCGCGTGTCGGGCCGCGCAAGCCAGCCGCGGGAAAAGGTTTGGCCGACCTCACCAAATCCGATCAGCGCGAAGGCAATTGTGTTGGCCATGATCTCAGCCTCTCGTAAGCCAGCAGTAAGTCCCGGACCGCGCCCCTAATTCCAATGATAGTTTTGTTGCGGCCTATGCAACCGCTTCAGTGTTCGCCTCGCGCCGCAATCGCGCGGTGATCAAGTTCAACAGCGTCCGCGCAGCCGGTGAGGGCGGTAGGCCATGTTTCGAGATAACACCAAGTGTCCGGGTAATGCCGGGATTTCGAAGCGTGACCGCGACGAGGCCGGCCGCTGGCACAATGCCAAGCGCCAATCGCGGCACCACGGCAAGAGCGACACCGCTCTGAACAAGGCTCACGGCGGTTGCTAAGTGCTGCACCTCATAGCGCCAGTCGAGGTTCTCGCGACGCGAGCCCAGGGCATCATCGATGATCATACGGTTGCCGGTTTGGGGGCTCACCCGCACAAGCGGCACATTTTCGAGCGCCGACCAATTGGCAATGCCGGCGCTCGCGAGCGGATGATCGGACGGGCAGGCGAGAACAAAGGGCTCCTTCAAGAGCGGTTTCACTTCCAGGTCCCAACGATTTGACGACACGATCGTCAGCCCGAATTCGGCGCGGCCATGTTGGACATGCTCGGCGATCTCGGTGGCCGAATGATCGAGAACACGCACGGCAATGTTCGGATGGCGCGCGCGAAAGGCTGCAAGGACACTTGGCAAATAGGCAATCGCGATGGTCGGCAGGCAGGCAATCGCGATGCGTTCCTGCTTCACGCGCCCCTGCGACCGGAGCGCCTCAAACGAACTCGACAATTCAGCAATCATCGCCTGAGCCTTAGGCAGAAGCTCTAGGCCGGGCGGTGTCAGCGTTACCTGCCGTGTGGTCCGCGTCATGAGTTTGACTCCCACGTCATCTTCAAGCTTTCGCATGCGATGGCTGAGGGCCGTTTGCGACAGGTTCAAATGAGCAGCAGCGCGGTTGAAACTGCCACGCTCCGCAATCGCGACAAAGGCTTCCAGCCCCAAAAAATCGATGCGCATGGCGAAATCCTGACGTCGAAAGATCGCGGCACTTTAGCGTGCGCCAGTTGATGCGGCAAATTCATCAAACGAAGGAGAATGATCAACTTAATCATCTCAAACTAGGGTTAGCCTTAGCTTTGCGGCGTACCGCGAGACATGCCAAGCTGTTTGAAACGCATCGGGATCGAACCTGAAGGCAGGAACGGGGGAAAAGATGATCACGACAGGGATGGCAAGGCTGTTGGGCGTCGGTCTGCTCTTTTGCAGCTTTGGGATATCGGCGCGCGTTGAGGCCGCCGAAATCCGGGTGATGATCTCCGGCGGCTTTATGGAAGCCTATCGGCAGGTGCTCCCGGGATTTGAAGCCCAAACCGGCCATCGCGTGATCACAATCGGTGGTGCCTCCATGGGCAATGCGCCCGACTCGATTCCGGTCCGGCTCGCCCGTGGTGAGGCAGCCGACATCGTGATCTTGGCGGAATCCGGCGTTGAGACCTTCATTAAGGAAGGGCGGGTGGTGCCGGGAAGCCGCGTCGATCTCGCCCGCTCAATCATCGGCATGGCCGTACGCGCGGGTGCACCTAAACCTGATATCTCGACGGTGGAAGCGCTGCGCCGCACCTTGCTTGAGGCAAAATCAGTCGGCTATTCGGCAAGCGCGAGCGGGGTTTATCTGTCGACGGAGATGTTTAAGGCGCTCGGCGTCGAAGAACAGATGCGCGTGACCGGTCGGCGCATCGTGTCCGAGCGCGTTGGGGCAGTTGTGGCGCGCGGCGAGGTCGAGATCGGTTTTCAGCAGGTGAGCGAACTTGTTCCGATCCCCGGGCTTGATTACGTCGGCCCGCTTCCAGCGCCACTCCAGAGAGTGACGATCTTCTCTGCCGGACTATCCGCGACCGCGCAGGAGCCAGAGGCCGCCCGCGCCTTGATCGCTTATCTCTCAGGCCCTGCGGCAGGCCCGGTGCTCGCCAAATTGGGGCTGGAACGCCCGGGCCCGCGCTAAGGCCGTCAGACTACGGAACGCCAATGGGCGAGTTCGAGACGATATCCCGTGCCGTCCTTCGCAAGATGGCCGACTGCCGGGAACGGGAAGTGGTAGCCGATCACCGGGATACGCTCGACCACCGCCATGTCGTAGAGCTTGCGGCGTGAGGCCTCGGCCATTTGCGGGTCCATGTCGAAGCCCGAATGCCAGCCGGGATTGCGCACGAAAAGGGCCGGGATCCCTGACGCGTCACCTTGAATAAGGATCTTGGAATTGCCCGACGCGAGCACGAAGGAAGTATGACCCGGTGTATGGCCAGGCGTGCCGATGGCCGTAATGCCCGGCGCCACTTCCGTGTTCCATTCGAAGCGCTTGATGTCGCTCGCATTTGGGGAGAACACGCGACGGGCGAGGTTGAAGTTGCCACGCTGGGCTTCGGGCGCCTGGGTCGCGCGACCATCATCCATCCAGAAGCCCCATTCTTGCGCGGGAACCAGAATCTGCGCATTGGGATAGGTCAGTGCGCCGGCTTTCAAGCGGACGCCGTTGATATGGTCGGGATGGAAGTGCGTGGTAATGACCGTGTCGATCGAAGCAGGCGTAATGCCGGCCGCGGCCATATTGGCCGCCATCTGTCCGGTGGTCGGTGCACCATTATCCGCGAAACCGGAGTCAAACATGATAGTCCGCGTGCCCGTGCGAACGACCGTGATGTTGTAGACATTTTCGAGCGCATCGGGGTTGAGGAAGGATGCGCGCAGTGCTGCCTCGACCTCAGGCAGCGGCACATTGCGCACGAGGCCCTCGGCTCTGCGCCCAACATAGCCATCGTGCAGCACGGTGATCTCGGCTTCACCGACTTTGAACCGATAGAAACCGGGGGCTTGGCGCGATGCGGCGGGCGCCGGCGCGGTTTGGGCAGCAGCAGTCATCGGATGTCCTGCGAGAGCAACGGTGGAGGCAGCGGCGATCAAGCCACGACGGGTCGTCTCTGTCATGAGGTCTCTCCCTTTTCACGGTCCATAGATCAGATCAGTGAGCTTAGTGCGGGATACGCAACTCCCCTGACATTGGACTACTCGATTTTCACGTCAGCGGCACGAATGATCGGGCCCCATTTGGCGGTTTCGGCAGCAAGAAACGAAATGAACTCGGATGGTGTTGATGCAACCGGGCTCGCGCCGAGTTGTTCAAGCCGCGCAAGCGTTTCCGGTGTTCGGATTGCGGCCCGCAAATCTGCGGTGAGTTTTTCCATAACCGCTGAGGGCAGGCCGGCTGGCGCTACGATTCCCCACCAGACCCCAGTGTCGAAGCCCGATAGCCCGGATTCGGCAAGCGTTGGCACATCCGGAAGGGCGCTCGAACGGGTCGCCGATGTCACCGCGAGTGCACGAACCTGTCCCCCTCGGGCAAGCGACAGCACCTCCAACAGCGGATTGATGCTCATGGGGATGTCGCCTCCCATTACGGTCTGCAGCGCTTGAGAGCCGCTGCGATGGGGCACGGGTACGAATTTGATGCCGGTTGCCTGGCCGATCAAAAGACCGGCGAGATGGGCCGAGGTGCCGAAGCCGGAGACGCCGAAATTGATCGACGGCGCGCGGCTTTGCTGAGACGCAAAGAATGTCTTGGCATCGGCGGCAGTTTCCCCTTTGCCCACCGCGACCACGAGCGGCGAGGCCGCAATCTGGGTGATCGGCGTGAAGTCCCGATCAGTGTCATAGGGCAGGCGTGGATAAAAGAACCTGTTCAGCGGGTGCCCGTTGGCGACCACTAGAATGGTATGCCCATCGGGGGCAGCCCGGACCAATGCCTGGGACGCAACGACGCCACCGGCGCCCGGGCGGTTTTCGACAATGGGCTGCTGACCCCAAATGCGGGCGAGTTGGTCTGCGAGCGTTCGCGCGACAATGTCGACGGCCCCGCCGGCCGCAAAGGGCACCAGGATCGTCACAGGCCGCTGCGGGAAGGTTTGCGCGGAAAGGCCTCCTGCTGACGCAAGGAGAAACATGCTTGCCGTAACAAGGCGCGTTAGAGCGATCATGGCCGTCGAGCTCCACGGATGAACGAGATGAGGGTGGTCGTCACACTCGCGTCAGCGGTACCGATGGCATAGACCGAGGACATGTGACTGTGGCCGGCTAGAACGCCGCCTGCGGGGCAGCGCCCGGCTTCACATAACTTTTGGCGCAGCCGCGCGGCTTGTGCGACAAAGTCTGTGCGGTCGATCTCGCCTGCGCCAACCCACAACGGCACCCTGGACGAGACAAGCCCGGGTAAGGCTTCGCGGGCTGAATAGGAGGCAGGATCCGATCCGAAATAGGCCCGTTCAGGATCGCCAACAGTGCTTTCATTGAGTTCATAGAGACCGGACACCAGAATTGCTCCGGCAATCGCGCGGCTTAAATCTGCACTTGCTCGTGCCAGAAATCCGGCGACATGCGTCGCGCCGGCGGAATGGCCCATGACGTAGATCTGATCCGGATTCCCCCCATGAGCCGCGACAGAAAGGCGCGCCCAAACAAAGGCAGCTGCTACATCGTCGGCACCCGCAGGCCATGGAAATTCGGGCGCACGACGATAGGTCATGTTGATCCCGATGAATCCGTTCCGCGCGGCCCAAACCACGACATTGTCGTAAAATGGGCTCCCGTCCTGCGATTTGTCGCCCCGTGTGAAGGCGCCGCCGTGAACGAAAATGATTGCGGGACGAGCGCCATCGGCGAGCCCTGCGGGTTTGGCAATGTCTAATCGATGGCGATCATTCGGCCCATAGCGGACATCTCGGATAAGCGAGATATCGTCATAGGGTGCAATTCCGTGGGCTGATCGATAAAGCGCCGCTGTTTCCTGTGGTGCGACAACGCGACCGATTGCGGCAAGTTTGGCTGCAATCTCTTGCGGCACCTGAGCGGCAGCCGGGGCAATCCCTGCCACCCAATTTGCGGTAAACAGCCCGAGCGCTGCGAAAAAGCCGATCATCGGTCGAGCGGGTGCTGCAGTCATGGCGGGGTGCCGTGGGTGTGAAAGGATTCGACCGTCTTTAACCCCCAGGCCTGTCCTTTGCGCCGTTCGGCTTCGGTCCAAAGGATAGGCTTCCAATCGGGCGCCAACATCAAGCGCGCGCCGGCATTCGCAATCTCCACGCGATTACCGCCGGGCTCGTAGAGATAGAGAAAAAAAGTCTGTTGAACCGCGTGTTTATGAGGCCCGGTTTCAATGGGAACGCCGGCCTCCAAACAGATATCGGCTGCCCTCAACACATCTTCACGGCAGTCGACCGCATAGGTCAGGTGGTGAAAGCGCCCTGCGCGCCCTGAGTGATCCCGCGTAAAAGCAATGTCATAAGTCTTGTTGGTCGCGGTCATCCAAGCGCCCGCATAGACGCCGCTATCAAGCACGATCGCTTCCGTCATCCGCATCCCGAAGACATCGGCCAGAAAATCGCGGGTTGGCTCAACGGTGATGACAAGCAAATTCAGGTGGTCGAGCAGGCGGACCGAGATGCCGCGTGCAGGATAGCGCTGGGCCTGGTTCTTCAAGGCCGGGCGCAGTTCGGCGGGCGCTTCATACCAGCGGGTGTCGTAATAGAGTTCGAAAGAGTGACCATCCGGCCCTTCAACGCGATAGGCCGGCCCATGGCCAAGGTCGCCATCGCTCCACCCCCGGCCAAAGCCTCGTGCCTCGGCAATGGTGATCCGTCGCTCGAGTGCTGCTTTGCTCCAGGTGCGGAAAGCGACATGGCCCATGCCAGGCTCTCGCGCTTCGGTGAGCTTGAGGGTGTGGAACTCGTAGTCGTCATAGCCGCGTAAATAGACCGATTGCCCCTCGCGACCCGACTCCGTCATCCCGAACACGTCGCGAAAGAACGCAAGGCTCTCCTGGGGCTTTGGCGTGAAAAGCTCCACATGGCCGAGATGAGAGAGGTCGCGGGCGATTTCAGAGGGGTCCATGATGCCTTGGCAGTCCTATTTCGGGCGATGGACTGCGCCACGGGCAGCCCATTGGGGCAAGGGAAAGATTCGGCCGCTTTCCTGAAAGCGGCTCAGCAATGGACGGCGCATCATTGCTGAAGCCTTCTCACAGGTCGTCGTAGCTTTGTCATTTGATTCATCCGGTCTGATCGGTGAAGGTGCCGACAGTCCATCCAGGAGCGTTGATGACCGCGTAGTCGTCGACTGTCCTAGGGTGAGGAGAAACCGCGCCGCGGCAAACGCGGCCTTGAGGGAGATCGACCATGGTCACACGTCGTAGGGTGTTGCAGGGTTTTGCGGGCGCGCCGTTGGCAGGAGCGTTGGCAAGTCCGGCGCTCGCGCAGGGTGCGCCGGCGCGCATCGGCCTGATCTTGCCGATGACCGGGCCCTTCGCCTCAACCGGACGGCAGATCGAGGCCGCTGCCAAGCTCTATCTTGCGCAAAATCCTGGACCTTTCGGCGGGCGTCGCATTGAGCTCATTGTTCGCGATGACACCGGCACGGCCGATGTGACGCGCCGCATCGCCCAGGAGCTCATTGCCAATGAGCGTGTTGCAGCGATCGCAGGCTTCGGGCTTACCCCGCTTGCCTTTGCTGCGGCACCGCTTGCGACCCAGTCGAAAACGCCGATGGTCGTGATGGCAGCCGCGACATCGGCCATCACTGAGCAGTCACCGTTTATCGTTCGGACGAGCTTCACGCTGCCGCAGGCAACTATCATTATCGCGGATTGGGCGGCGTCCAACGGTCTCAAGAAGGTGATGACCATCGTGTCAGACTATGCGCCCGGTCTTGATGCCGAGCGTGCCTTCCGCGAGCGCTTCCCGACTAAAGGCGGCGAACTCGTCGGCGATCCGCTGCGAGTGCCGGTCCGCAACCCGGATTTCTCACCCTTCCTCCAGCGCGTGGCCGATGCAAAGCCTGACGCGCTGTTCGTCTTCGTGCCCTCGGGCGTTGGCGCCCAGTTCATGAAGCAGTTCGTTGAGCGTGGGCTCGACAAAGCGGGCACGCGCTTGATCGGCACCGGCGATGTGACAGATGACGATATTCTCGCCGACCTCGGTGAGCCCGCCGTTGGCGTTGTGACGAGCCATCATTATTCAGCTGCCAATCCTTCGCCAGCGAACCAAGCCTACGTGCGGGCGTTCCGCCAAGCCAATCCCTCGATGCGACCGAACTTCATGTCTGTCGGCGGTTATGATGGCATCCACCTTATCGCTGAGGCCTTGAAGAAGACCAATGGCACTTCGGATGGCCAGGTCTTGTTGGACGCCATGAAGGGGATGAGCTGGACAAGCCCACGGGGCCCCGTGACCATCGAGGCCCGCACGCGCGACATCACCCAAAATATCTATATTCGACGGGTCGAACGACAGAACGGGGAATTGTGGAACGTCGAGTTTGCGACCTTCGAAAATGTTCCGGATCCGATAAAGGGCCGGTGACCCCGAGAAAGCACCCCGGCAGGATGCGGCAATGCTGACAATTCTCTTCGATGGCATTGCCTTCGGTATGCTGTTGTTTGTGCTCGCCTGCGGGCTAGCGGTCACATTGGGACTGATGAATTTCGTCAACCTCGCCCATGGCGCCTTTGCCATGGTGGGTGGGTATACGACCGTCATCTTGATGCAGCGCTACGGCGTGCCCTTTTTGCTCTGCCTGCCGGCCGCTTTCATCGTGGCGGCTTTATTCGGGGCGGTGCTTGAGCGCACGCTTTATGTGCGGATGTATGCACGAAGCCATCTGGACCAAGTGCTCTTTTCCATCGGCCTCGTGTTCATGTCGGTCGCAGCGGTTGATTGGCTGATGGGCTCCAGCCAGGTCAACATCCGCCTGCCGGCCTATCTCCAGGGCCGATATGACGTGATGGGGGTTGGCATCGGCGTCTATCGCCTGTTCTTGATCGCAGTTTGCGGGGCGCTCACGATCCTCCTTCAGGTTATCCTTGCGTCCACGCGCTTTGGCGCAAGGCTCCGTGCGGCGGTGGATGATCAACGGGTGGCGCGCGGTCTTGGCATCAATGTCCGCTCGATCTTCGCGCTGACCTTCGCGGTAGGGTCGGGGCTTGCGGGCTTAGGGGGCGCGCTTGGCGCTGAAATCCTCGGCCTCGATCCGACCTTCCCATTGAAGTTCATGCTCTATTTCCTAATCGTGGTGACGGTGGGTGGGACGTCATCCATGACCGGTCCCTTTGTTGCCGCAATCCTTTTGGGAATTGCTGATGTAGCTGGCAAATATTACGTCCCCGAAATCGGCGCCTTCTTGATCTATGGTGTTATGATCACGCTTCTGATGCTTCGACCGAATGGGCTTTTTGCCCGCGGTGTCACGCGGTGAGGGCGCCATGATCACGGCCCCCATCCCTCAAACGCTCGCCCCCGCAGAGTTTCTCAAGCGGCGTGCGCGTTGGACCTTTATCGAACTCGTTTTTTGGCTCTCGGCCGTCGCAGTGCTCTTCGTCTTTCCCAACCGCGCGCTGCTCTTGAACGAGATTGCCATCCTTGCGCTTTTCGCGCTCTCCATCGATCTGATCCTCGGCTATGCCGGCATCGTCTCGCTAGGTCATGCCGCCTTCTTTGGTCTTGGGGCCTATGTCGCGGGGCTTGTGGCGAAGCACCTGACGAATGATCCGCTCGCTGGCCTTGCCGTTGCTGCCGCAGCATCGGGGCTTCTCGGCTTCCTCACGAGCTTTCTCGTGGTGAGAGGCACTGATC
>JBAWYY010000026.1:0-14302 GCA_037143285.1 Alphaproteobacteria bacterium
TCTCGTTTGAAATCGACGCTTTCCGCAAGCACTGCCTGCTCAATGGCTTGGACGATATCGGTCTGACCATGGTCAAGGCGCCGAAAATCGACACGTTCGAGACGACCGTTTCGACCGCGCGGCCTTGGCTATGACGACGCGCCGGTTGATTTCGACCGGCTCGCCCTTTGAGAAGGTGGCCGGCTATTCGCGCGCTGTCGTACAGGATGGCTTCGTGTTCGTGGCCGGCACCACGGGCTATGACTATGCCACCATGATCCTGCCTGCGGATACGGTCGACCAAGCGCGCAACTGCTTCAGAACGATTGCGGCAGCGCTTGCCGAGGCCGGATGCACGCTGAAAGACGTGGTGCGGGCGACCTATTACATCACCGATCCAAAGGATGCTGATCGGCTGTTTCCGGTGTTTGGTGAGTATTTCGCGGATATTCGCCCTGCGTCGACGCTTCTGGTGGTTCCCGGCCTGTTGAAGCCGGAAATGAAGGTCGAAATTGAAGTGACAGCGATGGTGCCGCGTATGTAGTCTGCGCGCCTGCCAACCTCAAAACGGGGGCGGGTTCCCATCACGTCGCGGCGGAGGCCAAGGCCTCATCTGCCGCTAAGGCCTCAGCAAGCTCTGATGGGCTGATCTCAAAGACCTGAGTCGTACCGCTAGGCTCGGTCAGAGCCGGCAGCTGGATTATGGTCGTAAGCCGCCGATAGGCGATGAAGGAGAGACCGAGGATCTCCTCTTCATCGACCACTAGGCGATAGCGGCCAGCGGGCTGGCTGCCGTCAAAGGGCGAAAGCAAGAAGGGGTGGCGAAACGTGACCGAAGTTTCCGTCGTTCGCATGGCCAATCCCCTCACTTGATCTTGCGGACATCCTTGATCGGGGTTGGCGAGCCGCGCACCAGAGCCAGCGAAATGATCTTGTCGGAACTCGTGCCCGACGGCAGGCCCGAGGCCGACTTTGCCGCTTTGGGCTTGCGGATTTCGCGCGTGCTGCGTTTCTGTCCCTTGGCCATTGATGTGCTCCTTGGCCGCGCGACGAGACGCCTGCGGCGGTGACAGGCCTTCGCCAATGCGGGCGAGGCGCAAGCAGATGGGAAGAGCGGATGCTGCGGCGTCCGAGGTGAGGACGCCGCGATATCGCGCTTAGTCCAGATTTTTCAGGTGATCGGCCGACATCTTGCCGCTCTTGTGGTCGGCTACGAGCTCGAAGTCGAGCTTCTGGCCTTCCCGCAAATCGCCAAGTCCGGCGCGTTCGACGGCGCTGATATGGACGAAGGCATCCTTGCCGCCATCATCGGGCTGGATGAAACCAAAACCCTTTTGGATATTGAACCACTTCACGGTTCCCGTCGTCATGATCGCCTCTTTCGAAAGATTTTGACCGCCGGCGCAAGCGCCGACAGCCGAAAATTCAGTGTCCCGGAAAGATGATTGTCGCCACCAGGGCGCTGATGCTCAACGAAACGTCAGATCATCTGATCGCGTCTCGAAATTAATACTTTATATGAAACTACGCTTTTTTCAAGGAAAATTCTGCGAAAACGATGTAAGTAACTTTTAATGCTGAAAGTGGGCAGAATTTAATTGAGACGCCCTTACGGCCTTTAGATGTCAGCTTTCGCGCAATCTTGTACGGGACCGTTATGATCGATCTGGAACTGGTGCATTTCACCACCTACCGCTACCGGCGCCCGGTGGCGCTTGGGGCCCACCGCATGATGTTGCGGCCACGCGAGAGCCGGGATGTTCGGATCCTCTCGCATAGCGTGACAGTGACGCCCGAAAGCCCGGTGACCTGGGCACACGATGTCTTCGGCAATGCAGTGGCAACCGCCGCGCTTGCCGCTGTCACCGACCTTCTGGTGATCGAGGCGCGGACGCGGCTTCATCTCGACGCCAAGGCCGGGCCGGTCTTTGACATTACCGCCGCCGCAGCGACCTATCCCTTCACCTATGAGGACGCCGACCTGATCGACCTCGGGCCGCTCCTTCAACCGCAATATGTCGATGTTCACGGCCGTCTCAGAGACTGGGCACGCGCCTTCGTTGCTGGGCCTGCGACCGATACGCTGTCGCTGCTCAAGGACATGAATGCGGGGTTGTCGGCCTGGGTTTTCTACCAGAGCCGAGATGCCGAGGGCACGCAGGGTCCGCTCGAAACCCTGGACCGTGGCTGGGGTTCCTGCCGCGACATGGCGGTTCTCTTCATCGAAGCCGTTCGCACCCTTGGCTTCGGTGCGCGCATCGTGACGGGCTATCTCTATAACCCTGACAATAGTCAGGTCGGATCAATGGACCAGGGCTCAACCCATGCCTGGGCGGAGGTCTATTTGCCCGGTGCCGGCTGGATCATGTTCGACCCAACCAATCGCTCGGTCGGCGGCGCCAATTTGATACCTGTGGCAGTGGCGCGCGATCTTCGTCGGGTTATGCCGATCACGGGCGGCTTTGTCGGCGTTCCCGATGATCTCCTCGAGATGTCAGTGGCTGTGACGGTAACGCCGACGGTGCAATGAGCGAAGCGGGACCATCCAGATAGGCGCTACACCCCAGTTTGGCGACGGGGCATCGGCGCAAATGGGTCAGGAAGAAATGGTGCCGCCTATAGGATTCGAACCTACGACCCCCTCATTACGAATGAGGTGCTCTACCAGCTGAGCTAAGGCGGCACGGCGGCGCCCTTCTACAGGCGAGCGCCTTGATTTGCAACAGAAGCGGCCGTGTTAGGCCCTGATATAAATGAAAACCCCCGGGGGTGAGCCGGGGGTTTTTGACGTCTTGGCTTCAAGCCGGTTTACTCGTCGCGCGAGCCCATGAGCGACATCAGGAACTGGAACATCCCGATGAAGTCCATATAGAGCTGCAAGGCGCCGAAGATCGCGCTCTTCTGAACGAGCGAGCCGTCCTGCGAGTAAGCGAGGCCGTAGATGTACTCGTTCTTGATGTTCTGCGTGTCGTAGGCGGTGAGGCCTGCGAAGATCAGAACGCCGACGACCGAGATGATCCACTGCAGCATGGACGAGGCCTGACCGGTGAAAGCGGCGATGCCGATATTCACGAGCGAGGCGATGATGAGGCCGAAAAGACCCATCATCAGGAACGTGCCCATGCCCGAGAGGTCACGCTTGGTGGTGTAGCCCCACAGCGACAGGGCGCCGAAGGACGCCGCCGTGATGAAGAACACCCGCGCAACCGACGTGTGCGCGTAAACAAGCAGGATGGTGGTCAGGGACACGCCGACGAGCGCGGCATAGACCAGGAAGGTCGCCTGAGCGGAAGAAGCGCTCATGCGATCAGCGCGGAACGACAGGAGGAGCACAACACCGAGCGGGGCCAGCATCACCACGAACTTGAACCAGCTCGCGTAGACGAAAGCGCCGAATTGGGTGAGGTACTGGCCACCAGAGACGGCCAAGGCAGTGCCACGAGCGCCGCGGGCGGCAAGCGAGGCGTCACCGGTCACCGACATCATATAGAAGCCGAGCGCGGCAAGGCCGGTCACAGCAAGGCCGAGCATCATGTAATTGTAGACGCCGACCATGTAGGACCGCAGGCCCTGGTCGATCTGAGCCTGCTGGGCCGCTGTCGGCTGGGCATAACCGTAGCCCTGGTAGCCATAGGCTTGGGCATTCGGATCGTAGTTCGACATGGAAGAAACTCCGGGTTTCCTTCGACGGATCAAGGGTGCCACCGAGGCACCTTCTCCAGTCGTGGAATATGGCTTATCGCGTAGGATGTACAAGACCCCACGGGCTGAAAATCAGCAAAATGAGTGGCGGTTGCGACGAAATGTCGCGTTCCCTACCAAGAATTAACCGATAGACCGCATAAAAACGCTGTAGATTAATCGTCCCGACGTGAAGAACATAAAGTATGCCGGCTTCACGTGTTGCATCATAAATGACGTAACACGGCAGCGGGTTTTGCGCCCAGGGCACGTATGGTTCCAATGAGGCCGAAGCAAACGGTCAGCATTGTTGCCATAACGGTGGTGAGCACCGCTGCTTCCCAAGAAAAGACGAAGCCGATGCGCATGACCTGGGTGGTGACGAGCCAGGCGGCCAGCGCGCCGGTACCAAGCGCGAAGATCGCCGTAACCAGCCCAAGAGCTGCGTATTCGGCTACCGCAACGGCGATGAGGGTCGGGCGTCCCGCGCCGAGCGTCTTGAGGATCACGGCATCATAGACGCGGGACCGGTGACCGGCGGCTAGTGCCCCAGCCAACACCAGGATCGCGGCCGCGAGCGTCACGCCACTTGCCGCGCGGATCGCCGTTGCAAGTTGGGTTGCAAGCTGGCCGACGGCTTCAAGCGCGTCTTTCACGCGGACGGTGGTCACTGATGGGAAGGCTGCTGCCACATCGCGTAACAGGGCAATCTCGGTCGCCGCCGGTTCAACGGCCGGATAGGTGAGGGTTGCCAGATGCGAGTGCGGCGCACCTCTGAAGGTGTTGGGTGAGAACACCACGATGAAATTGATGCCGAGATTGTCCCATTGGATCGAGCGGAAATTGGCAATGGTGGCGGTCATGTTGCGTCCCAGCACATTGACGGTGACGGGATCGCCGATTTTCAGCCCGAAGCCGCGCCCCATGCGCTCGTCGAATGAGACCAGCGGTGGACCGCTATAATTCGCCGGCCACCATTCACCCTCGGTGACCCGCGAGTTTTTCGGGACAGCATCGGCATAGGTAATGCCGCGGTCGCCGCGGAGCGCCCAACTCATGTCGTCGGCAGCACGGATCTCTTCCACCGGTCGCCCGCCAAGCGCCACGAAGCGACCACGGAGCATGGGCACGCGGTCGAGGGTGGCGGAGGGTGCCTTCTCAGCAATGAACCGGTCGAAGCGCGGCGCTTCGGAATTGGCGATGTCGACGAAGAAGAAGGCCGGCGCCCGCTCAGGCAAGGCCGAGGTGATCTGGCGTTGGAAGCTTGCATCCACCAGCGCAATGACGACGAGAAGGGTCAAGCCAAGGCCCAAGGACAGGACGACAGAGGGCGTGAGCGCGCCGGGGCGATGAATATTGGCAAGCGCCATGCGGAGCACCAGCGAGCGGGGGCGCGGCGCACGGCGAGCTAGCGCCATGATGCCGGTTGCCACCAGTCGCAGCGCGATGAAGACGCCGGCCGCCATGCCGAGAAACATCAGCGAGAGGCGGGGATTGAAGGCGACCGCAACCGCAAGCCCGGTCAGCGCCCCGATCGCGAGAAGCGTAAGAAGAATGTAGCGCAGGCGCGGCAGTTGGCGTTGAGGGGCAACGGTGTCGCGGAAGAGGGCCGCGACCGGTACGTCATGGGCGCGACCCAGTGGCCAAATGGCAAAGCTTGCGGCGACCAGCAAGCCATAGCCGAGCGCGAGCGCCAATTCCTGCGGATAGATGCCAGGGGCGATCGGGACGGGGATGAAGGCACCTAGGCCCCAAACAATGAGAAAGGGCAGGGCCAGACCGACCGCAAGACCGATCGCAATGCCGACGAGCGCGATCACGCCAATCTCAATGGCGGCCATCACAAAGACCGTATCGCCACCGGCGCCGATAGCTTTGAGGGTCGCGATGTCATCGCGCTTGCGATCAACAAAACGCGTCACCGCATTGGCAACGCCAACGCCACCGACCAAGAGCGCGGTGAGTCCGACAAGGGTCAGAAACTGTGAGAAACGCCCGACCTGTTCGGAGAGCTGCGGTGAGGCGTTCAGGCGGGTGCGAACATCGAAACCGCCCTCAGGAAAGCGACCTCTGACGTCAGAAACGAAGCTGCGCAGGGCCGCATCGGAGGCTGCGTTCTCCGGCAATTTGATCTGGTAGAGCCATCGTACGAGGGACCCAGGCATGATCAGGTTGGTGCGCCTGAAGGCCTCAAGCGAGATCATCAGCCGAGGACCAAAGCCTACCCCTCCGGCTAGCCTGTCAGGCTCTTGGCGGATGATGCCGCGAATTTCGGGCGAGAGATCACCGATGATTAGGCGGTCGCCGATTTTCAAATCGAGACGGGCGAGGAGAGCCGCTTCGACCAAGACCCCGTCGACGAGCGCGCCATCCGCACCGCGCTTGGCGCTAAGGAGTTCCCGGACATTGCCCGCGGGCTCTACGTCGAATTGACCGAACAGCGGATAAGTACCGGGCTCGACGGCTTTGAGTTCAACAAGCGAGGTCAGGCCGGCGCTGTTGCGCACCATGGACCTTGTGGTTGCGATGGTCGCGAGGGTGCCGTTCGACGCGAAATAGTCGCGGATCGCACCATCAGCCTCTTGTTGGACGCGTTGAAAGGAGACGTCTGCGCCAAGGATCACCCGCCCCTCGCGGGAGAGGCCATCCACCAATCCACGCGCGAAGGACCCGACGCCAGCAATGGCCGCAACGCCAAGAGCGATACAGCCGAGAAAAATCCCGAAGCCGCGCAGCCCCCCGCGCAAATCCCGGAAGGCGAGCCGCACGGCGGCGCCAAGCGAAGTACGGTCCTGGCTGCGCTGAGTTGGGGTTGCGATCCCGGTGACGGCAATGGTCATGCGAGGGCCGCCGCGGTCTTGGTACGGCGGTCTTCCAGGATCTCGCCGGACCGCAGACGAATGACCCGGTCACATTGTTCGGCAAGCGAGCGGTCATGGGTCACGAGCACGAGGGTCGCGCCCCGCTCGGCTTGTTTCGAGAAGATCAGATCGACGATGGAGCGGCCGGTCGTTTCGTCCAGATTGCCGGTCGGCTCATCGGCGAAAATGATGTCCGGGTTCGGGGCAAGCGCGCGGGCGAGCGCCGTGCGCTGCTGTTCGCCGCCCGACATTTGCGCGGGATAATGGGTGAGCCTTGCACCAAGGCCAACAGCTTCCAATTCGGCGCGTGCTTTGTCGAAAGCGTCGGGGTCGCCGGCAAGCTCAAGGGGGATCGCCACATTCTCAATGGCGGTCATGGTGGGGATCAAGTGGAACGACTGAAACACGATGCCGGTATTGCGGCCGCGAAAGCGCGCAAGCGCATCCTCCGACAGCTTTGTCATGTCATGACCAGCGACCATCATTGAGCCCGCATCAGGCCGCTCCAGGCCCGCCATCACCATAAGGAGCGTCGACTTGCCGGAACCCGAGGGGCCGACCAGGCCGACGGACTCGCCCCGCGGGATGGAGAGCGAGAGGCCTTTCAGGATGTGGACGCGCGAGGCGCCGCTGCCCAGCGCAAGTTCGATCCCTGAGAGGGCAATGGCGGGCGTCTGGGGGCTAAATGCGTCCATGAGTACCAAGGCTGAATGAGACCAATTGCGAGAACCGCTGCTCGCCCCTATGTGGCGATGACGACCGGAACACGGAAGGGGCTTTGATGTCGCGATTTTTTTCGCTTCTTGTCGGCGTTTGGATCACGCTGATGTCGCAATTCGCCCTCGCCCAAACGCCGCGCGAGGTTCGGATCGTCGCGTTAGGTGACAGTCTTACGGCCGGATATGGGCTGCCCCCAGGCGCGGGTTTTCCGGAGCGCTTGCAAGTGGCACTGCGCGCGAAAGGCCATCGTGTCGTCATCGACAATGCTGGCGTCTCTGGCGATACCTCCTCCGGCGGGCTTGAACGGCTCGATTGGTCGGTGGGCGAGGGGGTCGATGCCGTAATCCTCGAACTGGGTGCCAATGATGCCCTGCGCGGCGTTGATCCAAAGCTCACGCGCCGCAATATCGCGGAAATTGTTGCGCGTTTGAAGGCGCGGCAGATCGATGTGCTGATGACGGGCATGCGAGCGCCGCCGAACCTCGGACGGGCCTATGCCGAGGGCTTTGACCCCATCTTCGGGGATATCGCGGCAGCGAACGGCCTGTTGCTCGACCCTTTCTTTCTTGAAGGTGTGGCGGCCGACCGCACACTCAATCTTGCCGACGGCATCCATCCGAATGCCAGGGGCATCGACATCATCGTCGCAAGAATTCTGCCGACCGTTGAGAATCTTATTGCGCGCGTGCGTCAGCGAAAGCCATGATCATGCCGTGCTCTACAAATATTGCTTGGAATCAGATCCGAAAGCGGATAGGACAAACATAATAGCGGCGTGAAACAGGGCGAAAGCCCGCTCGCCTAATAACAACCGAAACGACCGGTGATTAAAACACGTCGGGCACAATGCGCATGGGGCGCAATGTCGGACTTGGCTTTCGAACCAAACGCAACTCATGGACCGCGCGACTTCGTATCGCGAGACTGACCATAGTGGCTGATTGGCACTCGAACGCTCTGGACCCTCGCGGAGGGGCCGAGCAATTCAACTCTTCTTAATCGCGAGTGCCGTCCAAAGACGGTCACGATCCGGAGGTCGATGAAGGACCGACATGAGAAACGGCAACAACAACAAGCGCATGCGTGGCCGCAATCGCGGCAGTAAGGGCCCGAACCCGCTGTCGCGGTCCTATGAGTCGAACGGGCCGGACGTGAAGATCCGTGGGACCGCTCAACATGTGGCGGAGAAATATCTCCAGCTCGCCCGTGACGCCCATTCGTCAGGGGATCATGTGGCGGCTGAGAACTATCTGCAGCATGCCGAGCATTATTTCCGCATCATCGCCGCCGCTCACGAGGCGCTGCGTCCGCCCAATCCCTTTCCGCGGGCCGATGGCCAGGTGTCGAACGAAGCCGACGAGAGCGAGGAGGAAGACGACGACGATTTCTCCGGCCCCTTCGACAAGCGCTTTGAATCACCGGTCTTCGTTCGTCCAGAGCAGATGAACCAGCCGCGCGCGGATTATGCCGGCGGCGGCGGTCAGATGCCGCAACAGGGCGGCAATCCGAACCGCGATTACAACCAGCAAAATCGCGATCACGCGCCGTCAAACCGCGACCGCGACCATAACAATCCGAACCGCGAGCGGTTCCAGGGTGGCGGTCAGCAGCGGTTCCAGGGTGGTCCGCGCTACCAGAACGATCTCTCTGCTCAAGATCAGCCGGACCTCGCCGGCGCACCAGTACCTGTCGAGGGTGAGGCGCCGAACGGTCGTCCCTTTGATGGTCCGCGGCCCGATGGGCGTCCGTTTGAATCGCGTCGCGAGCGTTTCGAGCGCCGTCGCAACGAGCGCTTCTCCGAGCGGCAGAGCCGCCGTGAAGGCCCGGATGGTGCGCCTCTGCCCGAGGGGGCACCGAGGCCCGAGCGTTTCGATCGTCCGGAACGGACTGATCGTCCTGAGCGTTTCGATCGCCCCGAGCGCCAGGAGCGTTTTGATCGGCCAGAGCGGCAAGACCGCCCTGAGCGTCAGGATCGCCCGGAGCGTGTCGAGCGTCCCGAGCCGCGTCCTGAGCGTATCGAAGCCCGTGACGAGCCGGCGGCCATTGGCTTGCCTGCCTTCATCACGGGTGGGGCTGCAGCTTCAGCGCCCATCGCAGTTCCCGAGGCTGAGCCCGCCGCGGCGCCGCGTCCGCGTCGCGGCCGGCCACCGAAGGCAGCTGCTACGCCGGTGGTCGACGAGACCTAATCTCAGATTGCTGATCGGACTTAAGCCAGGGGCGCCCCGTTAAGTTGGGGCGCCCTTGTCGTTTGGTGCCTTCCCAAGGGGCGACACCCGCGCTAAAGCGCAGGCCTAGTCTTAGTTGGGGAACGGCAATGGCGACGCATAAGCTCCTGATCTTGGCGGGTGATGGGATCGGCCCGGAGGCAATGACCGAGGTCGAGAAGATCGTCGGCTGGTTTGATCGGCAGGGCGTTGCCTCTTTCGAAATCGAGCACGGCCTTGTGGGTGGTTCGGCCTATGACGCTCACGGCGAGGCCATCTCGGAATCCGATATGGGGCTCGCGAAGGCAGCCGACGCCGTTCTTTTCGGCGCAGTGGGCGGACCGAAATGGGCCGATGTTCCCTATTCGAAGCGGCCGGAAGCAGGTCTCTTGCGGCTGCGCAAAGATCTCGGGCTGTTCGCCAATCTGCGGCCGGCCATTTGCTTTCCGGCCCTCGCTGCCGCCTCGTCCCTTAAGCCTGAAGTGGTCGAGGGGCTCGATATTCTGATCGTGCGCGAACTCACCGGCGGGGTTTATTTCGGCGAGCCCAAGGAGATCGTGACGCTGGAAGATGGCTCTAAGCGCGCAGTGGATACCCAGCTCTACACCACCGGCGAGATTTCACGGATCGCGCGGGTCGCGTTTGAATTGGCGCGCACGCGCAACAATAAGGTCTCCTCAGCGGAAAAGAACAATGTGATGAAGTCGGGCGTCCTGTGGAAGCAGGTCGTGACCGAGGTTCACAAAGCTGAATTCCCCGATGTCCAGTTGGAGCATGTGCTCGCCGACAATTGCGCGATGCAGCTCGTCCGCTGGCCGAAACAGTACGATGTCATCGTCACAGACAATCTGTTCGGCGATATCTTGTCCGACGTTGCCGCCATGCTGACGGGCTCGCTCGGCATGTTGCCGTCAGCCTCGCTCGGCGCCGAGGATCCGGCGACCGGCAAGCGCCGTGCGCTTTATGAGCCGGTGCATGGCTCGGCCCCTGACATTGCAGGCAAGGGAATTGCCAACCCGATCGCGACGATCTCGTCGTTCTCGATGGCGCTGCGCTATTCGTTCAAGGCCATTGAGGCAGCCGATCTCTTGGATAAGTCGATTACGGCTGTTCTTGCGTCAGGCAAGCGCACGGCCGACATCAAATCTGAGAACACGCATCTCATCGGCACCGCTGCGATGGGCGATGCTATCCTAACGGAACTGCAGCATCAGGCGCGGTAAGCTTAGCCTTCAAGCGGCTCGCGCGAGGGGTGGAGCGATCACGTAGTCGGAGAGAGGGAATGGCGCTTCTTCCAGCGTCATGACCCTCAGTTCAATGCCATGCGTGCAGAACTCACGCACGTGATCCTCAATCGCCACAAGCCGGCCTGAAGGTAATCGTAACGTCAGACGATCGGTTACGATCTCGAGAACCGTGCCGGTCATACGAGCGTAAAGTCGCGGCGTATCCCACAAGGGCGCCTCCGATCTCGACAAGAGTATCAGATCGAGGTCTTTGCGTAGGCAGTCTGGCACTGCCGCCCCGGTCCTATGCCGACTATGGGGCGCTATTTACAGAAATTCAAAGGGAAAAAGAATGCGCACCGAAAGACCCCGATGGGGATAATGCCGATGCCGCGCGTCAGCCGACTAGGTCGCCGCGCCGTTCGTTGTAAATGACCCGCACGAGGTCGGCAGCGTTCTTCGCACCGAGCTTTTCCATGATGCGGGCGCGATGCACTTCGATGGTGCGGGGCGAGATACCCAAGGCGCGACCAGCCTCTTTGTTCGAGGCGCCACGAACGAGTTCCTGCAACACATCGCGCTCACGCGGTGTGAGCATGCTTGCCCCTTCAGGACCAAGCGCCGCGATCGGGTCAGAGCGTTCGATCTTGCGACGGGCAAGGACGGTCAAGGCTTCACGGACCTGGGTCACGACCTTGTCGGCATCGAACGGCTTTTCGATGATGTCGAAGGCGCCGGACTTGATGGCGTCGACGGCCATGGTGATGTCCGCGTGACCGGAAATGATGAACACGGGCCCATGGTAGCGGCGCGAAATCAGCTGCTTGAGCACTTCAATGCCGCTTGGACCGGGCATGTGAACGTCAAGGAGGATGACATCGGGAGTGCGATGCTGGAAGGCCGTCAACATGGCTGGACCATCGGCAAATGCCGAGGTGCGGAAGCTGTGTTGTTCAAACACAGTCGCCAGCGCATCGCGCACGCCTGGATCGTCATCGACGATAAAGAGGTCGCCTGAATGTCCAGTATCGATCGGCATTATTGTCAACCCCCGTTGACCGAACGAGAAATCGCTCGACGCCTAGTATCGTGCCCTAAGGATGGCTAGCCCTCATTGGGAATTGTCCCAATGTGACAACATGCCGCATGACACCGTTAACGGGGCTCTATTGAGGCGGTACTTGCCGGAGCTGCCTTCACAACATGCTCGCGATAAATGAGATACAGACCGGAGCCGATTACGATCGTGGCACCGAAAAGAGTATTAAGTGCAGGGACTTGATCAAAAAATATCCAGCCGAATGACATCATCCACACGATCTGGGTGTATATGAACGGCGCTAAGATTGGCGCGGGCGCACGGCCATGGGCGACGATCAAGAGCCAATGGCCGAAGGCGCCGAAAAAGCCAATTGCGACCATTCCGAGTCCGACGACGAGAGATTCAGGCGCCATCCACACCAAGGGAACAAGGCCGGTAGCGGCCAAAGCGCCGAACGCGACCGAGTAGATCGAGGTGGTCGCTGCTGAGTCGTGACCCGACAATTTCGCTGTCAGGATATTGTAGATCGCATAGGCGGTCGCGCCGATCATGCTGAAGACCATCGCCCAATGGAGCGGCCCCGCCCAGGGTTGGGTAACGACCAGGACCCCGCAAAATCCAACAACAACCGCGGCCCACCGACGCGGACCGATCCATTGACCGAGAATGGGGCCTGCGAGGATCGCAACGATGAACGGCGTTGCGAACATGATCGAGACAGTCTGGTCCAACTGAAGGTGCTGGAGCGCGAAAAAATTCAGGGCGGTCGAAGCGAAGAGCAAGGCCGATCGGACGGCCTGGATCCCCGGCTTGCGGGAGACGAAAACGCCCGGATGGGTCCAGGGATTGAACAGGACCAAGACCAAGATCAGGGCCGAGACATACCGCGCCCATACCACTTGGATCGGGTGCATATGGGTGCCGAGCCATTTGGCAAGCGCATCAAGGAAGGCAAAGCATAGGAGTGCGGCGCACATCAGCCCGATGCCGCTCAGGCGACGGCGACGTTCAAGCTCAAATGCAGAGCGTTGCGGCTTCAGCGCATCGGTTTGGACTTGCAAGGGGAGGCGATCCCGGGTGACCCACGCGGCAGCCTTACCCATTTGTCTCACGGACGGTCAGACGACCGTCCGCATGGGAGCCGTGCGGCGCTCCAATCGATCGCGTCAGGCGCCGGTGAAAGTCCGGGGTGCCGGGCTCACCACTGTGCCACCTGCGCGCAAGATCGCAAGACCGCGCTGGGGTGAGCCATCGGCCCGGAAGCGGAACAGGCCGTCAACGCCGTTGAAGCCGGAAGCGCTGGTCAGCGTGGCCTCGGCAAAACGATTGGCACCCTGGGTGCGAACAAGTGCCGCGATAAGCGACACGGAATCATAGGCAAGCGAGGCGATCCGGATCGGATCGGTGCCGAAGCGCGCCTTATAACGGGCCGCGAAGGCTCGGAAGCCCGCCGTGTCGGCTGCCGCATAGACAGCGGTTGGCGCGGCTTGGGCGGCGCCCGCATTGCCATCCCAAGGGCCAGCGCCGAGGACCTGCACGCGCGATGGGTTGACCCCCGCTGTGCCGAGCGCACGCACGGCGGCCCCGTCGAACGGATCGGGCACGAAAATGGCGTCAATCGTGTTTGCAATCCCGGTGAGGCGAGACGCCGCAGCGCCAACGCCGGTCGGGTCCATTGGGAACCGTTCGATTGCAACGACGCGGCCGCCATTGGCGGCAACCGTTTCCTGGAAGGCGCCTTGCATCACCTGCCCAAAGGCATTGTCAGGCAGGAAGGCCGCATAGGCACGCTTGCCCTGCTGTGCGGCAAACTGAACGACGCGCTCGACCGACGCCTGAGGGGTGAAGCTCATCAAATAGACGCCACGGGTCGCAACCGAGGTGTCGGTTGAGAAGGCGATCATTGATCGGCCGGCCGGACGGGCGACGGCTGCTGCCCCGCGCACGGCATCGGCGAGCAGGGGGCCGATGAAGAGCTCAGCACCTTCTTGAAGGGCGGCCTGCGCTGCGGCCTGGGCGCCTTGCGCAGAACCGCCATCGTCTTTGACAAGGATCGTGAGATCTGGGTTCTGAAATTCGGCAATGGCCATTTCGGCGGCGTTACGCAAATTCGCACCGGCGACGCCGGCATTGCCAGGCACGGAAAGTGGAAGGATCAGAGCAACGCGCACAGATCCAGATCCGATCGTCGTCCCTGGCGCACCGGGCACGGCCTGAGCCGTTTGCGGTTGGCCTTGGCCCGCCACAGGCGAGCCACCGACGTCGACGCCGGAGCATCCGGCAACGCCAAGTGTTGCACCGCTGGCCAAGAGCCAACGACGGGTGGGAACAAAACCACGACCTAAATTGTCGGTGGACCCCGAAAAAGCCACGGACCGTCTCCTCGTACCGCGAGAAACCCACGCGTTACTCTCGCATTAACCGTTTCCTCAGGCCATGGTCAAACGCTCGAGTGGTTAATTGCTGAAAACCTGGGCATGACATAGGCCAAACGTGGCATGGACATGGCTCGTACAGCGACTTGGCCAGGGACCGTGGGGATGTGGGGCATAGTGGGTTGATGGACGACGCCGAAAAGGTAGGGACCGG
>JBAWYY010000027.1:0-14110 GCA_037143285.1 Alphaproteobacteria bacterium
CTCGCGATCCGCGCCGGCGACCTGTTGTTGCGCCTTAGGGACGATGTTCCACGCGTCCATTGCGTGACCAATGCGGTGGCTCAGGCCTTCACCGCTAATGTGCTTCTGGCACTGGGCGCGGTGCCCTCCATGACCCTCTCGCCCGATGAGATTGAGGATTTCGTGGTGGAGGCCGATGCGCTCCTCGTCAATCTCGGCACCTTCGACGAGGGCCGGCGCCAGGCAACCGCAACCGCCATCGGTGCCGCCAAAAAAGCCGGCATCCCCTGGGTGCTCGATCCCGTTTTCATTGATCGCTCGCCGAAGCGCGCGGCCTTTGCGCGAGATCTCCTCGACATGCGTCCGGACATCATCCGCATGAACCAAGAAGAGGCCGAGACGCTGTTTTCTGGCGAAGCGCGCGACCAATATGGCTTTCACCGCTTTGTCGTGGCGACCACGGGCCCGGAAGATGTGATCTCTGACGGGGAGCGCTCTGTTTCGCTTAGCAATGGCCACGGCGTGATGGCGAAGGTCACCGCCATGGGCTGCGCCGGCGGCGCCGTGATGGCGGCGTTTCGCGCGGTTCATGACGATGGGTTTGAAGCGGCTGCGGCTGCCCTCCTGGTCATGGGCATTGCCGGCGAAATGGCGGGCGAGACCGCCGCCGGCCCCGGCAGCTTTAAGAGTTCCTTTCTCGATGAGCTTGCAGCGCTCACCCCTGACACTCTCATGTCCCGCGCAAGGATCACATGAACCCGGTCGATCACACCCTCTATGTCATCGTCGATCCGAGCCAGGCCGCTGGCCGAAGCTTGGCTGAGCTCGCACGCCTTGCCGCGCGCGGTGGTGCAACGCTTATTCAGTTGCGCGACAAAGAAAGCTCGACCCGTCAACTGGTTGAGAGCGCGCGGGCTATCCATGCAGCCCTTGCCGGAACCGGCGTGCCGCTGCTCATCAATGACCGCATCGATGTGGCGCTCGCAGCCAGCGTTGAAGGCGTCCACATCGGCCAGGACGATATGAGCGTCGCCGATGCGCGCCGCTTGCTCGGTCCCGGCGCCATCATTGGCCTCACGATCAAGTCTAAAGCCGAGGCGGAAGCTGCCCCCGTCGAGCTCCTCGACTATGTCTGCGTGGGCGGGGTCTTTGCCACGACGTCGAAGGAGACCCGGCAGGCGCCCATCGGCGTCGATGGGTTTGCAGCGATAGCTCAGGTGTTCCGCGCGCGGGCGCCGAAATTGCCGGTCGGTGCCATTGCCGGCATTACCGTTGAAACCGCGCCGAGCCTGTCGGCGGCGGGTGCTGCCGGCGTTGCCGTCATCTCGGCAGTGACGCGGGCGGCCGACCCTGCTCAGGCCGCAGCCGATCTTAAGCGCGCGGTGCTCTCAGGCCGACCGGCGCTTTCGAAGAGGTTCACATGACAGCGATTGCGGTCACCATCGCGGGCTCTGATTCTGGCGGCGGCGCGGGGATCCAAGCGGACCTGAAGACCTTCTCGGCCCTCGGCGTTTATGGTGCGAGCGTGATTACCGCGCTGACAGCCCAAAACACCCTGGGCGTCCAGGCGATCCACGATGTGCCGCCGGCCTTCATTGCGCAGCAAATGGACTCGGTCTTCAGCGATCTCGCCGTCAATGCGGTCAAAATCGGCATGCTCGCCAAGGTCGCTGTGATTGAGACGGTGGCGGCAGGCCTCGACCGCCATGGTCTGAAAACGGTGGTGCTTGATCCCGTGATGATTGCAGCCTCCGGCGATCCCTTGATCGCCACGGATGCGGTCCAGGCGATTTTGAGCGTGCTTGCCCCGAAGGCCATGCTGATCACGCCGAACCTGCACGAGGCTGCAGCGCTTCTGGGCGGCGTGATGGCTGGTACGGAAGCCGATATGGCCGAGCAGGGGCGGGCACTTCTGCTTCGCGGCGCCAAGGCCGTGCTGATGAAGGGCGGGCATGGCACGGGCGCAACCGCTGTCGACTTGCTGGTCACGCCTGAAGGCATCACGCGGCTCGAAGCGCCGCGCATCGCGACAAATAATAGCCACGGCACGGGCTGCACGCTGTCGTCAGCCATCGCAGCCGGTCTTGCTAAGGGCCTTGGGCTGATCCCGGCGGTGAGGGAGGCCAAAGATTACGTCACCCAGGCGATTGCTGCCTCTGATCGCCTCGCCATCGGCCATGGGCATGGGCCGACCCATCATTTTCACGCCTGGTGGTGAGACTATGACCGTCACCCGTCGTTTCGCCCTTGCCTCCGCGACCCTCGTTGCCGCGCCCTCTGTTGCGCGCGCGCAGACCCCGAGACGGCTGCGGATGGCAACCTCCTGGCCGCGCAATCTGCCGGGGCCGGGTGTGTCGGCGGAGCGCTTGGCCGCCCGCATTGGCCGGCTCACCGGCGGCGCGCTTGATATTCAAGTTTTCTCCGCCGGCGACATCGTGCCGGCCTTCGGCGTCCAAGAAGCGGTCGGCAATGGCACGGTTGAGATGGGGCACACGGCCTCGTTTTTCGGCATGGGGCGCGAGCCCGCGCAGGCCTTTTTCACCACCATCCCCTTCGGCTTCACCCCGCTTGAACATGTGGCCTGGCTCACTCAAGGGGGAGGCCAAGCGCTATGGGATGAGCTTGGCGCGCGCAACGGCGTGAAGCCGCTGCTCGGCGGCAATACCGGCGTCTCTATGGGCGGCTGGTTTCGGCGCGAATTGACCCATGTGGACGAGCTCAAAGGCTTGAAAATCCGCATGACCGGCCTTGGTGCGGAGCTGTTCCAGCGCCTCGGCGCAACCGCCATCGCGGTGCCGCCCGGCGATATCTACCCGGCGCTTGAACGCGGGGTCATTGATGCGGCGGAGTTTACCTCGCCCGGTGCCGATCTCGCGCTCGGTCTCTGGCGTGTCGCGCCCGTTTACGCGGCCCCGGGCTTCAACAAGCCCAATGGCGCGAGCGAACTCCTCATCGCAAAGCCCGTCTGGGACAGCCTTGATCCGGCGGTGCGCGCCGCCATTGAGACGGCGAGCGAGGCCGAGCATCACGTGGCGCTTGCCGAGATGGAAAAGCTCAATATGGATGCGCTGGCCACCATGGTCGGTCAGCACGGTGTGCGCCTGCGCGGCTTTCCCATCGAGATGCTGCGGGCGGCGAAGCGCGAGGCCGCAAGCCTTCTCGGCGATCTCGGCACCCGCTCGTCCTTCGCCCGCCAAATCCACGGGAGCTATACGGGCTTCCAGGAGCGCCTCTCTGTCTGGACGCGGCTCTCGACCCACGCGGTTCTCGCTGCGCGCGAAGTGTGATGCCCGCGCCAAATCGCTTGCATGCCTGTGCTGCAGCGCACTAAACTGGACCGACTGAACGAACGCGCGTTCGTTTCTCCGGACAATGTCGATGCCCGCCCACGATCCTCGCAAGACCGAGTTGGAAACAGGTGCCCAGGTGCTCTCCGGCAATCTGGGCAAGACCGTTCAGCGGATGCGCAAGGCCTATAATCTGTCGCTCTCGGAACTCTCCGAGCAGTCCGGCGTGGCCAAGTCGATTATCAGCCAGATCGAGCGCAACGAGACCAACCCGACGCTTGCGACGATATGGCGCCTGTCGCAGGCTCTGGATGTTTCCATCGAGCGTGTCTTGGCGAGCGGCACCGACGAGCCCTTTGTCGAAAAGCTCACGCGCGGGGATACGCCGCTCCTCGTCTCGGAAGACGGCCTGTGCCGCCTCTCCATCATCGGCTGGATCAAGACGGTCGAATGGCTGCAATGGTATGATTTCGTTGCTGAACCAGGCGGCGTCTTGGAAAGCGACGGCCATCAGCGTGGCTCGATTGAGAGCCTCTCCGTGCTCTCAGGGGCCTTCGAAGTGCAGGTGGGCGACCGCACGGAGACCGTGAATGCGGGCGAGAGCATCCGCTATCGCTGCGACCGCCGCCACGTGATCCGGAATGCCGGGACGGCAACGGCCCACGCCACCATGGTGTGCATCCTCAAAGCCGCCGTGATGGAGTGAGGTTGCCCTCACTCCCTTGGGGCTACCTCACTTCCAGGCGATCACCTTCTGCTTTTGCTCGCCCAGACCCTGGATGCCGAGCGTCATCACATCGCCGGCTTTCAGGAATTTCGGCGGCTTCATCCCGAGGCCGACGCCAGGCGGCGTGCCGGTGGTGATGACATCGCCGGGTTCGAGCACCATGAACTCCGAGATATAAGAGACGATGGTTTTGACATCGAAGATCATGGTCTTGGTGGAACCCGTCTGCATGCGCACGCCGTTGACGTCGAGCCACATGTCGAGCTTCTGCACGTCCTTGATCTCGTCGGGGGTAACAAGCCAGGGTCCGAGCGGGCCGAAGGTCTCGCAGCCCTTGCCCTTCATCCACTGGCCGCCGCGTTCGATCTGATATTCGCGCTCGGAGACGTCGTTACAAAGGCAGAAGCCGGCAATCACCGACATTGCGTCCTTCTTCGACACGTAGCGAGCGCGTTCGCCGATCACGATGGCGAGTTCCACTTCCCAATCGGTCTTCACCGATTTTTTCGGCAGCATCACATCGTCATTGGGCCCGCTGATGCAGGAGCGAGCCTTGTTGAACAGGATCGGTTCTGCAGGAATGGCAGCACCCGTCTCAGCAGCATGGTCGGCATAATTGAGGCCGACCGCGATGAAATGGCCGACATCGCCAACGCAGGCGCCAAGGCGAGGCTTGCCTTTGACCAGCGGTAATTTTTTCCAATTGGCCTTGGCGATCTTCGCCCGGCCCTTGGCCGAGAGTGCCTTGCCTGCGATATCGTCAACGATATCAGAGAGATCGCGGATTTTGCCATCGGGATCGATCAGGCCCGGCTTTTCCTTGCCCACCGCTCCAAAGCGCACCAGTTTCATGTCGTTCCTCCCAACTTATGTCTCTTTCATGTCATATTGGGGCTTGAGATAGGCCATGGGCAAGCGGCCTTGCTGCAGGCATGATGTGCATTGACGCGGCGTCAGGAAATTCACAACGACACCGCTTGGCGTGGTGCTGCGCCGCACTAAGTACATTGGTAGAGTATTGCTGACTGTCAGCAGGATGGATCGGTCCGGCGTGAAACGATTCGAACGACTCATCGCGGGTGTTCTTGGCCTTGAAATCGCAGGGCCACGTTGGCTTGCGCGGACCATCTCGCCCATGCGGGCGGCTGTGTCGCGGGCGTGGTGCGCGGTCGTGCAAGCAGGCCTCTGGCATCGGGTGACGCCCCGAAGGTTCCGTCGCGAGCGGTTCGTGGAGCCTGCAGCCGCCACCCTTGATTCGGGCGATGCCCGCCGCCTGCGCGCGATCTTCGTCTCCGACCTGCATTTGGGGTCGCGGGGGTCACAGGCTGACCTCTTCCTTGATTTTTTGAAGCATCACGACGCCGACACGATCTACCTCGTTGGCGATATCATCGATGGCTGGCGTCTCAGGGCCTATTGGCACTGGCCGGCCGAGCATGATGCCGTTCTGAAGGCGCTGGTTGCCAAGGGGCGCGCGGGCACGCGGCTCGTCTATTTGCCGGGCAACCACGACGAGTTCATGCGCGACTATTACGGCAATCCCTTCGGCCGCTTCGAAGTGGTGGAGGAATTGCTGCATGTGGCAGCCGACGGCCGCCGCTATCTCGTCCTCCATGGTGACCGCTTCGACGTGGTGGTCGCCCATGCCAAATGGCTCGCTCATCTCGGCGACTGGGCCTATGTCACGGCCATGCGCGTCAATATCCAGTTCAACCGCGTGCGCCGCTTCTTCGGGCTCACCTATTGGTCACTGTCGGCCTGGGCGAAGAAGACAGTGAAGAATGCCGTCAGCTTCATCGGCGATTTCGAGGAAACGCTCTCGGCCGAGGCGCGCCGCCAGGGCGTGGATGGCGTGATCTGCGGCCATATCCACCATGCGGCGGTCCGTGACATGAACGGTATCGCCTATCTCAATTGCGGTGACTGGGTTGAGAGCTGCACGGCGCTCGTGGAAAATCGCGAAGGCCAGTTCGAAATCATCACCTGGACCTCGCCGAAGATGACCGAAGCGCCGCCGGTGGTGACCGCCCCGGTCAAGCTCGCGGCCTGAGCCCTTGCCCATGCACGTCCTCGTCGCCACAGATGCTTGGCATCCACAGGTCAACGGTGTGGTTCGCTCGATTGAGGAAACAGCGCGGGCGGCGACGGCTTATGGCGTGCGCATCAGCGTTCTCACCCCTGAGAATTTCCGCACCGTGCCGATGCCCTTCTACAAGGAGATCAGGCTAGCGCTCGCAGGTCCGCGTGGGGTGGCACGGGCCATCTCGGACGCGAAACCCGACACGGTTCATATCGCAACCGAGGGTCCGATCGGCTGGCTCGTGCGGCGCTGGTGCCTCGCCAATGGCATGGCGTTCACCACCAGCTATCACACCAAATTCCCCGAATATGTCGCAGCTCGCCTGCCGATCCCGGAAAGCCTAGTTTACGCTGTCATGCGGCGCTTTCACGCGGCAGCGGCGACCACGCTTGTTGCGACCCAAACGCTGCGCCGCGAGCTTGAAGCCCACGGCTTCGACAATCTCGGCCTTTGGGGGCGCGGTGTCGACACCAGGCTATTCCATCCGCAAAAGCGGATCGATCTTGGTCTCACCGGACCGATCTTCCTCCATGTCGGACGTTTGGCGGTTGAAAAGAACGTCGAAGCGTTTTTGCAGCTCGATCTGCCGGGCACCAAGCTCGTGGTGGGCGATGGGCCGGCCCGCGCCATGCTTGAAGCCCGCTATCCCCAAGCGGTTTTCGTCGGCGCCAAGCGGGGCGAGGATCTCGCGAGCTATTATGCCTCCGCGGACGCTTTCGTGTTTCCCTCGCTCACCGACACTTTCGGGCTCGTGCAATTGGAGGCGCTTGCCTCTGGTCTGCCGGTTGCGGCCTTTCCTGTCGCAGGACCCATCGATGCGGTGGGCGAGTGCAGAGCGGCCGTCCTCCGCGAGGATCTCCGCGAGGCCGCCCTCCAGGCGCTCGACTGTTCGCGCGACGAGGCGCGCGCCTTCGCGCTGACCCGCTCGTGGGACGCCTGCGCCTTTGAGTTTGTCGCCCATGTCGCGCGCGCGGCAGGCGTCGCGGTTCCGGACCGGATCATGGAGCCGGCGCCGGCTTGAGCTGGCAATCCCCATGTCTTCGGGAGTTCGGCCTTGCCTCGACGGGCTTACCGGCCGATGCTTAGGGCAGAGCCGATTGATCCGGAGCCCTTGCCCATGCCGACCCTTCCGACCGCCCAAGACGTGGCCGATGCCCATCGCCTGATCAGGGGCGTGCTGAATTCGACGCCGCTGGTCAGCTCCGCCGAGCTCGATGCGATCACGGGCGCGCGGGTGTTTCTGAAGCCGGAATCGCTGCAGCGCACCGGTTCATTCAAGTTCCGGGGTGCCTATAACCGTCTGGCGCGCATCACGGGGCCGGAGAAGAGCGCCGGCGTTGTCGCGATGTCCTCGGGCAATCACGCGCAAGGGGTCGCAACGGCTGCCAAGATGCTGGGCCTGCGCGCGACCATCGTGATGCCCAAGGATTCGCCTGCCATGAAGCGGGATCGTACGGCAGCGGCGGGCGCCGAGGTGGTGCTTTACGACCGTGGGCGCGAGGATCGCGTGGCTATCGCGCGCGGCATTGCCGAGGAACGTGGCGCAACCCTCGTGCCGCCCTATGACGATTTCCACATCATTGCGGGCCAGGGCACGGCCGGCCGCGAGATCATGGACGAGTTGGAGGCGCGCGACCTCACCCCAGACAGCGTGCTGGTCTGCTGCTCCGGCGGCGGCTTGCTTGCAGGCATTGCACTTGCGGTGAAAGAGCGCGCGCCGAAGGCCCGCATCTATTCCGTTGAGCCTGAAGGCTTTGACGACCACGCCCGTTCGCTTGCCGAGGGCCATAAGGTCGTGAACGTGAAAAAGGTCGGCTCGATCTGCGACGGCCTGCTTGCCGATACGCCGGGTGACCTGACCTTCGCCATCAACCGGAACCTGGTGACGGGTGGCGTGGTGGTGACCGAGGACGAAGTGCGCAACGCCGTCGCCTTCGCCTTCCGCGAGTTGAAGCTGGTGGTGGAGCCCTCAGGCGCCGTGCCGCTGGCCGCTCTGCTTGCGGGCCGCTTGGACGTGAAGGGCCAAGTCGTGGCCGCCATGATCTCGGGCGGCAATGTGGACCCGGAGCTGTTCGCGTCTATCGTCGGCTAAGCCGCTCTAGCTCGTCAGCGCGACTTTCTCGACGAAAGCGAGCTTCTCGATATCCTCAATGGTCGGCAGCCCCTCGGGCAGAACCGCCTCACCCGCGATGGGGCGGGCGCGGCGCGGCTTGGTGGCCCGAGGCGTTTCCTCGCCGGTCGAGAGTGCGGCAGCGGCCGTTTCGCGGGCTTCCATGGGCACCGGCTCCGGTGCGATGGAGGGCGCGGGCTGGGTCGTAATCGGGGCAGGCTCTGCAATGACTGGCGCGCTATCGGCAAAGATATCGTCAGCGGCGGATGACGCGGGTTCGCCCGCGAAAATCGGATCCGCCATCATGTCGTCGACATCGCCTTGGACGAGGCCTTCGCCTGGACGTGCCGGGCCATTGAGGAGCGAGGGCTCATCAGCGCGATGGAGCGGGGCGCTGGACGCCGCAGGACCCGCATTGCCCCAGATCTGCATCATGGAATCGATGCGATCCTCGAGGAAGCGGAGCACCTGAATGACCTTGCGGGTGCGCTGGCCGGTAATGTCCTGGAACGAACAGGCGGTGTAGATATCGGTCGACTTCACGTCGATGAGATCGCAAACCTCGGCCTCGGTGCCGAGCTCGCGGAGGGTCCAGGCGATTTCTTGGATCGTCTCGGCGGCGGAGAGGATCTCGCCGGTCGCGGTTTCCGTTGCCTTCACGATGGCATCGAGTTCGACGGAGGCATCTTCAAAGCGACCGCCACCTTCGCCATCGGGCTTGATGGAGGCGATTTCAGCTTTGGTGCGGGCAATGGCGCCGGCCATTTCGCGCAGATCCATGCGGATGCGGTCGGCTTCGGGGGCTGCCGCGCGGGCGCCCATAGCCGCTTCGAGCCGATCAATGGCGCCGAGCACAGCTTGTGTGTCGGAATGGCGGTTGCGCCGCGCATATTCTGCGAGGAACCATCGACCTCGAGCAGTCTCCATGACCGCAGCTTCGATGTCGGTGAAATCGCTTTCGGAGAGGGGCGTGGCGTCTGTCATCCGGAAATCCGGTCTCGCTGCTGGGTCTGAGGCAGGATAGGTCTAGGCACGGTGGGTCAAGAAAGTCGCACCCGAATCTTGAGGCGATGTTAATGCCCGAAGGCGTAAGCGCCAAACTCGATGATCCCCGGCGGTTTTCTTTCCGTTTGGCGCTCCTCTATGCCGCGCTCTATGCCGGATTCGGGCTGCATATGCCCTATTTCCCGGTTTGGTTGCAGGCCAAGGGCTTGGATGAGAGCTCCATCGGGCTTGTTCTTGCCTCGGGCCTCCTGGTGCGCATCGTCGGCACGCCGGTAGTGACCTCATTGGCTGATCGCGGCGGCTCGCTCTCCACCGCACTGACCATCGCCTGCTGCGCGACGGCAGCTCTCTTCGTCGGCGTCACCTGGTCCGATGGCTTTGTGATGATCGCGCTTGCCTGCGCGCTCACGGGCTTTGTCTGGACCTCACTCGTGCCGCTCACCGATGCCTATGGCCTCAAAGGCGTTGCCGCGCGCGGCCTCGACTATGGCCGCATTCGGGTTTGGGGATCGGTGTCGTTTCTGATCTCAACGCTGCTTGGCGGCGTGGTGCTGGCGGTCTTCGGCGCGCTCAATATCGTCTGGGCGATCCTGATCAGCCTCGTCTGGCTTGCGATCTCGGGGGCCATGCTCGTGCCGGACAGCAAGGATCGGGCACCAGCGGACGAGCCCAAGTCGAAGGGGTTCCTCGACCGCCGCTTCATCCTGGTGATGATGGCAGCCGCCGGTCTCCAGGCGAGCCACGCGCTGTTCTATTCCTTCTCCGCCATCCATTGGAAAAGCCTCGGCTATTCCGGCACCACAGTCGGTCTTCTCTGGGGTGTCGGCATCGTCGCGGAGATCGCGCTATTCTGGGGGGCAGGCCGGCTTACCGGTGGCTGGCGACCGACGAGTTTCCTGCTTATCGGCGGGGCCTGCGGCATTGCGCGCTGGATCGCCTTTGCCTTCGAGCCGCCCTTTGCAGCCCTCTTTCCGTTGATGCTGCTCCATGCCGCAAGCTTTGGCCTCGTTCACTTGGGAACCATGGCCTATCTCGCCGACCGCTTGCCGCCGACCGCCCGGGCGCGCGGGCAGGGCACCATGTCGATTGCCATGGGCGTCTCCATGGCCGGCTCCACAGCACTTGCCGGCGCGCTCTATGCCGGCATCGGTGTGAAAGCCTATTTCGCCATGGCGGTCATCGCGCTCATCGGCTGGTGCATCGCGGCCTATGCGCGAAGCTTGCCGCGGGTCGCGACGAATTAAGCCCTCACCCCCACAGCGTGCTGTTGGGCGGATAGACGGTTGCGCCATCATAGCGAAGGCCGTCGGGGCGGTCTTCGCGCAAGAGCAGCGGCCCATCGAGATCGACGAGGAAGGCGCGTTGGGCCACCAGCGTTGCCGGTGCCATGGAGAGCGAGGTGCCGACCATGCAGCCGGTCATGATCTTGAAGCCCATGGCCTCGGCTTCCGTTGCCAGCATCAAGGCTTCCGTCAGACCACCGGTCTTGTCGAGCTTGATGTTGATCGCGTCATATTTGCCCTTCAGCGTCGCAAGGCTTGCCCGGTCATGGACGCTTTCATCGGCACAAATGGGGAGCCCGCGCGGGCAGCCCATCAGGGCGCCGTCATCGCTGGCGGGCAAGGGCTGTTCCACCATGGCGATGCCGAACCGCTCGCAAAGCGCGAGATTGGGCCTGAGCGTTGCAGGCGTCCAGGCCTCATTGGCATCGATCACGAGGCGCGCATCCGGCACCGCCGCGCGGATGGCAGCCAAGCGGTCGGGGTCGCCCTCGCCACCGAGTTTGATCTTGAGATGGGGCCGGGCACAGGCTTTTGCCGCTTCCGCCATCTTCTCCGGCGTGTCGAGCGAGATCGTATAGACGGTGGTCAGCGGCTTCGGCGGCGGCAATCCTGCAAGCTCCCAGGCGCGCTTGCCCGAGAGTTTCGCTTCCAGATCCCAGAGCGCGCAGTCGACCGCGTTGCGCGCGGCGCCCGCCTTCATGGCTCTGAGGAGGCCTTGCCGGTCGAGGCCTTGATCGATCAGTTCGATCATCGCCTCAATGTCGGCTGCCACCCCATCGACGCTCTCGCCATAGCGGGGATAGGGCACGCATTCGGCGCGCCCGACCGCCGAGCCCTGGCGGATCTCGCAGACGACCACGACCGCCTCGGTGCGTGATCCCCGCGAAATGGTGAAGGTGCCCGCAATCGGCCAGCGCTCGGTGCGAACGGCAAGATCACGCGAGGGCATTAGCGCGCCCGCCTTGCGCTGGAGGTGGTGCGCGTCTTCTTCGGCTCGGGCTCGCCATAGAGTTCGGCGATGGCATCGACGATGGGCTCAACGCCGAAACGGACCGGGTCGGTCGCGGGCAATTCATGCTCGCGCGAGACGCGGTCGAGATAGGCGAAGGCCTGGGCCTCCGTCAGATGCTCGGTATTCACGGCGATCCCGACGCAGGTGATTGCGGGATTGGTGAGGCGGCCGAGCAGGATCGTTGTCTCGATGACCTGTTCGATCGAAGGGATGGGGGCTGTGACGCCGCGCATATGGCGCCGCGTCGGCTCGTGGCAGACGACGAAGCAATCGGGCTGGGCGCCATGGAGGAGGCCGAGGGTGACGCCGGCAAAGGAGGGGTGGAACAGCGAGCCCTGGCCCTCCACCACGTCCCAATGGAGTTCGTCGGCGGCGGGCGTCAGCCATTCGGCCGCACCTGCAATGAAATCCGCGACCACCGCGTCAACCGCAACGCCGCGTCCGGAGATGAAAATGCCGGTCTGGCCGGTTGCCTTGAAATCAGCGTCGAAGCCGCGGGCGCGCATGCCCTTCTCAAGGGCAAGCGCGGTGTACTTTTTCCCCACTGAGCAATCGGTGCCGACCGTCAACAGGCGCTTGCCCGGACGGATGTCGCCCTTGCCCGTGGCAAAGCGCTGGGTCGGGTGGCGCACATCGTGGAGTGTGCGGCCGTGCTTGGCGGCAGCAGCCGCAATCGCCGGCACATCGGCCAATTTGATGTGGAGCCCGGTTGCCACATCCATGCCCGCTTCGATGGCTGCGACAATGGAGGTGATCCAATGGTCGGGCAGCACGCCGCCCGCGTTTACGACGCCGACGACCAGCGTCTTCGCGCCTTTTTTCACCGCAGCCTGGATGGTCATGTCGTCCAGCCCGGTATCGGCCTTGCAGCCCTCCAGCCGCAATTGGCCGACGCACCAATCCGGGCGCCAATCCACGATACCCTGAGCGGTCTTGGCGGCGAGTTGGTCTGGCACGTCGCCGAGGAACAGAAGATAGGGTTTGGCGATATCCATGGTCTGGTCCCAGCGTTGGATTGACACGACTTCGCCTCGACGTGGGCGACAGGCTCCTTTATGGGAAAGGAAGGGCCGCGCGCCAAGCGCTTTTCCCGAGAAGCTGCTGTCGCGGCGCGGGTGCAGGCCTGTCATCTGTGATTGGGCCCTGTCGTGACCATTGCCATCGATGCCCATACCGCCACATTGACCGCACGCCGTGAGGGCGATGCGCTGTCTCTGGTCGTATCGGGGTGCTGGAGCGGTGATTCCATCAGCACGGCTGAGGCCGATGTGGGCCGGCTGATCGCTGAATCAGAGGTTCCCGCACGCGTCACCATTGATGCGAGCGCCATCGACCGGCTCGATACGCTCGGCGGCAGCCTGCTTGATCGGTTGGAACGCTCTTATGGCGCGCGTGGCATTCCCGTGACGCTCAGCGGCTTACAGGCCCATCAGGCCCGCCTTTACGACGAGGTGCGCGAGGGCTTGAGCGTGCCGCCTCCGGTGCCACCCGCGCAGCCGCCGCTGTGGCGCATGGCGCTTGATCGCACGGGCATCACCTTGATTGAAGCGCGCAAGGACTCAAGCGCGCTGATCGAGTTCTTCGGCGCCGTCGTAATGGCCGGTGCCCGCGTCGTCACGGGCTCGGGACGCTTCCGTTTCGCGGCCGTCGTGACGCAGTTCGAGCGCGTCTGTTATCGCGCCGTGCCCATCATCCTGCTGATCACTTTCCTCATCGGCGCGATCATCGCGCAACAGGGCATCTTCTTCTTCCGCCGTTTCGGCGCCGAGAGCTATGTGGTTGATCTCGTTGGTATCTTGACCATGCGTGAGATCGGCGTGCTGATCGTGTCGATCATGGTGGCGGGTCGGACGGGGTCAGCCTTTACCGCCGAACTCGGCTCGATGAAGATGCGCGAAGAGATCGATGCGCTCCGCGTCATGGGTCTCAATCCCATTGAGGTCTTGGTGCTGCCGCGCATGATCGCGCTCATTGTCGCGGTGCCGATTCTCACCTTCCTCGGCAATCTCTCGGCGATTTTCGGCGCCTCGATCGTGTCGCAGTTCTACGGCAATGTCTCGATCGGGGCCTTCTATGACAGCCTGTTGGACGATGTGAGCAAACGCCATCTCTGGGTCGGCCTCATCAAAGCGCCGTTTATGGCGCTCATGATCGGGCTCATCGCCTGTGTCGAAGGCTTGAGGGTCGCGGGCTCAGCGGAGAGCCTCGGCGCCCACACGACGTCCTCGGTGGTCAAGGCGATTTTCCTCGTGATTGTCATGGACGGCGCCTTCGCCATCTTCTTTGCGAGCATCCAATGGTAGAGATGGCGCCGAAGGCTGCTGCTCCCGGCGAACCGATCATTCGGGTTCGTGATCTCGTCGTCGGCTTCGGCGAGACCACCATCATCAACGGGCTTGATTTGGACGTGCGCCGGGGCGAGGTGCTGGGCGTCGTCGGTGGCTCCGGCACGGGCAAATCGGTGCTGACCCGCACGATCATCGGGCTTGCGCCCAAGCGGCGCGGCATGATCGAGGTCTTCGGTCAGGATATGGATCATCTCGGCCCAGAGGGGCGCGTGGATATCGAGCGGCGCTGGGGCGTGTTGTTTCAGCAGGGCGCGCTGTTCTCATCCCTCACGGTCAAAC
>JBAWYY010000028.1:0-13849 GCA_037143285.1 Alphaproteobacteria bacterium
ATCGCGCCCGTGCGGCAGCGCTTTCAATGATCCCGACTTCGACCGGTGCCGCGAAGGCCATCGGCCTTGTGATTCCTGACCTGAAGGGTCGTCTTGATGGCACGGCCATTCGCGTACCGACGCCGAATGTCTCGGTCGTCGATTTCAAGTTCATGGCGAAGCGCAAGACCACGGTCGAGAAAATCAACGAGGCGATCATCAAGGCGTCGAAGCGCGGTTCGCTTAAGGGCATTCTCGGCGTCACCGATCAGCCCAATGTGTCGGTCGACTTCAACCACGATCCCCATTCCTCGATCTTCGCGCTCGATCAGACCAAGGTCATGGACGAGAAGCTGGTTCGCGTCCTGTCCTGGTACGACAATGAATGGGGCTTCTCGAACCGCATGAGCGACACGGCGGTCGCCATGGCGAAGTTGATCTGATCGGATCGGGCTGGGGTAAGACCCAGCCCTTTCTTTTGGTACGCACTGCAACCTCAACAGAAGTCGTTATGCCATGAGTGGGTTCCGCACCCTGGACACCGCCCCGTTGAAAGGGGCGCGTGCTTTGATCCGCGTCGATTTGAATGTGCCGACCGAGAACGGCGTTGTGACCGATGTCACGCGTCTCGAGCGCATTGCGCCAACCTTGAAGAAGGTGGCGGACAGCGGTGCGAAGGCGATCATCCTCGCCCATTTCGGCCGTCCGAAAGGGGTCGATCCCAGCCAATCGCTTCGTCCGGTGGTCACAGCGCTCTCAGAGGTGATGAAGCGCCCAATCGCCTTTGCCGAAGACTGTATTGGTCCCGTGGCAAAGGCGGCGGTGGATGCACTGGCCTTTGGCGAGATTTTGGTGCTCGAGAACACGCGCTTTCATAAGGGCGAAGAGAAGAACGATCCCGAGTTCGTAAAGGCGCTCGCCGCCAACGGCGATCTGTGGGTCGCCGATGCCTTTTCAGCCGCCCACCGGGCGCACGCCTCCACCGAGGGCTTGGGCCATGTGCTGCCGGCCTATGCCGGCCTCACCATGCAGGCTGAGCTTGAGGCCTTGAACGCCGCGCTTGGCGCGCCGAAGCGTCCGGTGGTCGCCATTGTCGGCGGTGCTAAAGTGTCAACCAAGCTCGAACTCCTCGGCAATCTCTCTAAGCGGGTCGACAAACTCGTGATCGGCGGCGGCATGGCCAATACGTTCTTGGCCGCCAAGGGCGTCGATGTCGGCAAATCCCTCTGCGAGCATGATCTCGCCGACACCGCACGCGCCATTGTCGCGGAAGCCGCGAAGAACGGCTGTGAGATCGTGTTGCCGGTGGATGTGGTGGCTGCAACAGCGTTCAAGGCCAACGCGCCCCATCGCGAGGTGGGGGTTGACGGGGTCGCGAGCGACGAAATGATCCTCGATATCGGCCAGCGTTCAGTCGCGGAAGTGGTCGGGGTCTTATCAAAGGCCAAGACGCTGGTCTGGAATGGCCCGTTCGGCGCCTTCGAACTCGAGCCCTTTGATGCTGGCACTGTTGCCGTTGCAACGGCTGCTGCTGAACTCACCCAGGCCGGGACTCTGTTGTCGGTCGCCGGTGGCGGCGACACTGTGGCAGCCCTCAATCAGGCCGAGGTGACCGAGCGCTTCACCTATGTTTCGACCGCCGGCGGCGCCTTCCTCGAATGGATGGAGGGCAAGCCTTTGCCGGGCGTCGAGATTCTGTCGCGTCGATGACTGCGATCCACGGCTACGCCATCGTCAGCCGCGATGATTGTATCGCGGATGACCAGGGGCAGATGCCGAAGGTGCTCATGAACGATGCGGACTGGCGCTACTTTCAGGCTGAGCTCGACCGCGCGGCGCTCTTGGTGGTCACTCGCGTCAGTCATGAAGCGACCCCGAATATACGTGGGCGCCGCCGGCTCATCATGTCGCGTCAGGTCAGCGGGCTGATCGAGCGTGCCGATGGCTGGTGGTGGAACCCGCAAGACCTGTCATGGGGCGGCGTGGTTGAGAGGCTCGATCTCGTGGAAAGCCGCATCGCGGTCCCTGGCGGGCAAGGCGCTTTCGATCTGTTCCTGACCCTTGGCTATACCGCTTTCCATCTTTCGCGTGCGGAGACGGTGACTTTGCCTGCCGGTCATAAGCTCTTCTCCGGCGTGACAGAAACGCGCACGGCGGACCAGATCCTGATGGCGGCAGGCCTCACCCCCGGTCCTGTCGAGATGATCGATCCTGATGCGGCCGTCAGTCTTACGGTCTACCGCTCCGCTTGAGCCTGGTGCCGGTCACCGCCATCAACCAGTTTTCCATTTTGGTATCGGCTTCCCGCTTTTTTCCCGTCTCGGCATGCGCTAGAGGAGCGCAACACTTTAGTCCGGGGAAACATCCATGGCTCGCATCACGCTCCGCCAACTTCTCGATCACGCTGCCGAACACGAATACGGCGTTCCAGCCTTCAACATCAATAATATGGAACAGGCGCTTGCGATCATGGAGGCGGCGAACGCGGTGGACGCGCCGGTGATCATCCAGGCCTCTCGCGGCGCACGCTCCTACGCCAATGACATCATGCTCAAGCACATGATGGACGCGGTGACCGAGATCTATCCGCACATTCCGGTTTGCGTGCATCTCGATCACGGCAATGAGCCGGCAACCTGCATGACCGCGATCCAGGCGGGCTTCACCTCCGTCATGATGGACGGCTCGCTGAAGGCCGATGGTAAGACCCCCGGCGATTGGGACTACAATGTCGGTGTGACCAAGGCCGTAACCGATATGGCCCATCTCGGCGGCATTTCGGTTGAAGGTGAACTGGGCGTGCTCGGTTCGCTCGAGACCGGCATGGGCGACAAGGAAGACGGCCATGGCGCTGAGGGCAAGCTCTCCCATGACCAGTTGCTGACCAACCCGGACGAAGCCGTGAAATTCGTCATGGAGACGAAGGTCGACGCGCTCGCGATCGCCATGGGCACGTCGCACGGCGCTTACAAGTTCTCACGCAAGCCTGATGGCGCGATCCTCGCGATGCATGTGATCGAAGAGATCCATCGCAAGCTGCCGAACACCCATCTGGTGATGCACGGCTCCTCGTCGGTGCCGCAGGATCTGCAGGACATCATCAACAGCTACGGCGGCAAGATGAAGCCGACTTGGGGCGTGCCGGTGGAAGAGATCCAGCGCGGGATCAAGCATGGCGTGCGCAAGATCAATATCGACACCGACAATCGCATGGCGATGACCGGCGCTATCCGCAAAGTGCTGTCCACCGAACCCGGCGAGTTCGACCCGCGCAAATATCTGAAGCCGGCCATGGAGGCCATGGGCAAGATCTGCCGTCAGCGGCTTCAGGAGTTCAACACCGCAGGTCAGGCCTCTAAGATCAAGCGCGTGATTACCCCGGCCGAGATGGCTAAGCGTTACGCCAAGGGTGAGCTTGAGCCGAAGGTCGCCTGATACGCGTCAGTCTAGCGATTGATATGTTTCATAAGGGGGCCTTGGGCCCCCTTATGTCGTTTCGATCACTTGTTGGCTTCGATGGTCACGTCAAAGAGGCCAAAGATCGAGCCGGGTGAAGCTGCCATCATGAGACCCAAGGCTGCGAAGGGGATGTCGCCTTTCGGCCTGATCGACAGGTTGAGGGAATGGGGGTCTTCAAGAAACTCCCCGATGGTGCGGGTGAAGCGCGCGGCCATCCCTTTATCCGGCACCATCTGGCTGAGGATCGCACCAAACTGCGCTTTGAGCTGGGTGACGATCTCGTCTTCCTCAACGTCCTGATCTTCTGCGAGCTTGGCAATCAGCGCGGCAACTGCGCCCTCTTCTGTGTAGCGCAGCGCCAGCGGGCCGGCGCGCGCAGCGGTCGTGATAGCTTCGGGATTGCGGGGCAGGGCTTCAAGGGCTGACCGCTCGATGCCGCCGATGGTCGCGGTGAGGCGAAGGCTGCCTGCTTCGGCAAGTGCGACATTGATCCCGCCGATGCGCAGCTCCCGCGCGCTCTCGACATATTCGAGTTCGGCATCGGCGTTGAGCTTGATCTTGTCGGTGATGCCGATGGGGCCGAGCTGTGCTGCCATTTTCGCGTCCGCAATGGGCGCGACGAAATCCGCGATCCGGGCGCGAATGCGGGTCGGAACGATGCCGATCCGCGGTCCATTCTCAAGCGCGAAGAGGCCGAGTTCGCCAAGGCTCATGCCGGCGGCGTCTTTGACGACCGTCCCCTCCAGCGCAAAGCGACGGAACTCCGGATAGGCGCGTTGGGGGAATGCATCCCCCTGGGAATAGCGACCGGCGGAGAACTCCCGCGCGAGATCGATGGCACCGCTCACATCCAGACCTTCCATCACCATCCGACCGATGGTGGTGTTGCGACCGGTGTCGTCGATATTGCTGATGCCAGAGAGCTCAATCGCAGTGATCTTGCCGTCTGCTATGCCGCGCAATGCGAAGGTGTCGAAGGCGATCGGTTTGCCGCTGGCGCTTTCGCCGGACAATTTGCGAAACTCGACGCGCTCAATGTCGAAACGGCTGAAAAGGTCAGCGAAGACACCTGCGGCACGGCGCTGATCATCGATCCCGGCTAGTGGTCCTCTCGGCATGGCCGAAAGGCTCTCGAAAAGCTCGGCGACAGGTTTCTGACCTGGCTTTAGCGCCATTCGGCCGATGGCGATGGTCTCGATTTTAAACGGTGCACCGCGGGCGGAGCTTCCGCTCATGCCGGCGATGGTCATGCCGTCCATCAGCGTGCGTGTCGCGTTGTCGTTGGTGGTCGCGGCCTTCAGATCGTAGCCGGAAATGGCCACGCGCCCGATCTCGGCTTTGTCACCCGTGCCCCTGGTCGTCGTGATCGCGGCAATGGTCATCGTGGTGATCTTGCCGCCGGCGAGTCCTTCGATGCGGGTGTCACGCCACGTCGCTGTCCGCGCCTGACCGGCCGTCTGGCGCGTCGTCTCCATCGTGGGAATGACGATGCTCGGCGCGGTGAGGGCTGCGAGATTAGCGTCGGAACCGATGGCGAGGAACGGATCGGGCGAGACGAAGGTCGCAAGCAGCGCGGCGACGGGGCCGTCTACTGAGCTTGCTTCCACCCGCGGGGCTTTATTCACCGGTCCGCTCGAATCGGTGGCCTCAAGCCCCTCAAGCACCACTCGCGCCTTCTGAGCGACGCCATTGGGTGCAGCGCCGGTAACGGTCACGGTCGCGATCTTTACGGTCACAGCGCGGGCGCCGGCGGACGTGAAGGTCACATTGGCGAGCACGAGATCGGAGCCAGCGTCGCGTGCGGTACCAACCGCGCTGCCGGTGAGATTGGCAGCGCCAAGATCGCGAATGATCGCCGCTGAGAGGTCGTCAGCGGGGCCTGCTATGGCACTTAAGGGCGACGCGACCAGGAAAAGGGCCGAAAAGAGAACACGGGCTGAGTTCATAGGGCACCTCTTGATGATCACGTTTGCGGCTCACTTCATGGGGTAGGCAATGCGTTGTACGCGATTGACACGGGAGCGCTGTCGGGAAAACAACTCATTCTTCCACTGATGAAGTGACAGAATAACGGCAGGATCGCTCAAGCCTCTCCATTTTTCCGCCGTTTTGCGCCATAGGGTGCGCAACCGATTTTCATCTCAACCCTTGAGTCCTATGCCGAAGGCCCCGCCGCTTCCGCCGCCGACCCAGATTGTGCTGGTGACGCCCTTGATCACCAGCGCTGAGCGCATGGTCGCTATCCTCTCGCCGATACTGAAGGCAACGCCGATCGCGGCGGTGATCGCCGCCGTTCAGGCGGCCGATGAGCGGACCGGTATTAATCTCGTCAAAAGTCTTGCGGGGCCCGTCCAGGCAGCAGGCGCCGCCCTCATCATTGACGGTCCTATCGATATTGTCGCTCGCGGTGGCGCCGATGGCCATCATGTGGCCCATGGCGTGCGGCAGATGGGCGAAGCGATTGAACGGCTGAAGCCCGAGCGCATGGTTGGGGTGGCGGGCCTCAAAGGTCGAGACGATGCCATGACCGCCGGTGAAAGCGGTGCCGACTATGTGATGTTTGGCGAGCCCCTACCGCCGCGTGAGCCCGGCGGCGCGGCGCGTCTCCCCGACATCGCGACTGTGGTCGAGCGTGTTGGCTGGTGGGCCGAAGTCTTTGAGGTGCCGGTGGTGGGCTATGCGCCAGACCTTGATGCTGCGCGCGCGCTTGCTCGTGCTGGGGCTGATTTCGTTGCGGTCGGGGATTGGATCTTGGCGGCCGAGGATCCCGCTTCCGCGATTGTTGAACTCGCTGCGACCTTGAAGGGCGCGCGTGCATGAGGCGGCTTGCGCTCATCGTCAGCCTCACCCTATGGGCCTTGCCTGCTGAGGCTCAGTTCAGCACGCGCCCGCAGGCGCAGCCGACGCTGCGTACGCCGACAGCGCCCGTCCAAACTCAGCCCGCTGCGACCCCGGATGGCGATCTCGCCTTTGGCGCCTATCAACGCGGCCATTTTCTCACGGCCTTCCTGGAGGCAACGAAACGAATTGAGACCACGCCCGACCCCGAGGCTATGACCCTCATCGCTGAACTCTATGCCAATGGCTATGGCGTGCCGCAGGATGATGCCAAGGCGATTAGCTGGTACGAATTGGCCGCCCAACGGGGCGATCGGAACGCGCTCTTCGCACTCGGCATGAGCTACATCGAAGGGCGTGCCGGGCGGCCGCGGGATCCAAATCAGGCGCGGCCGTTTTTCGAGCAGGCTGCGGCCAAGGGCCACCGGTCGGCGACGTACAATCTGGGGATCATGACACTGTCTGGCCAAGGGGTGCCGGCAGACCCGTCAGGCGCTGCCCGCTGGTTCCAAGCGGCTGCCGACCTTGGCAGTGGCGACGCGCAATATGCCTATGGCGCCATGCTAAAAGACGGCAATGGCGTAGATCGCGATTTGCGTGCGGCGGCCCGCTATATGCGAGCAGCGGCCGATCAGGACATCACAGAGGCCATGATCGAATATGCGATCATGTTGTTCAACGGTCAGGGCACGCCGCGCGATGAGATGGCGGCTGCCCATTACATGCGGCGTGCCGCCTTTCGCGGCAATCCCGCGGCCATGAACCGATTTGCGCGGATGCTTGCGACCGGACGCGGCGTCACCGCGGATCCCGTGCTTGCCGCGCAGTGGCATTTGCTCGGCCGCCAGTTGGGCGCCAATGACGACTGGTTGACCGATTTCGTTTTGAAGCTTGATACCGTTCAGCGCGCCGCCGCTGAGCGGGGTCTGCGCGAGTGGGTGAAGTAACCCTAAGCTTGACGCTTGCTGTTCCCGGGGGCATCAACCAGCCCCGTTCTCCAAACCTTGTGTGATCCATGCTTCGTTCCGCGCTTCTCAATGTCATGGTCGGTGCCGCCTTGAAGGCGGGGCGCGGCTTGAAGCGCGATTTCGGCGAGGTCGAGCAATTGCAGGTGTCGCTGAAAGGCCCCGGCGATTTTGTCTCCCAAGCCGATCGCAAGGCCGAAGAGGTGGTGAAGGCGGAACTCGCCAAGGCGCGTCCCGGCTATGGCTTCATCTGCGAAGAGGGCGGCACAATCGAGGGCGCGGATAAGACCCACACCTGGATTGTCGATCCGCTCGACGGCACGACCAATTTTTTGCACGGCATCCCTCATTTCGCGGTGTCGATCGGCCTTGAGCGCGATGGCGTGCTGGTCGCGGGCGTCGTCTATAACCCCGCCCTCGACGAACTCTATGTCGCCGAGCGCGGCACCGGCGCCTTTTTGAACGACCGCCGCCTGCGTGTCTCTGCGCGCCGTCGGCCTGAAGACAGTGTGGTCGGCTGCGGCCTTCCCCATTTGGGTCGTGGCGACCATCCAGAATTTCGCCGCGAGCTAACGGCTGCACAGGCGCGCTATGCGGGCTTGAGGCGGTTTGGCGCCTGCTCACTCGATCTCGCTTATGTGGCCGCTGGCCGTATGGACGGCTTCTGGGAGCGTGGGATTTCGCCTTGGGATATCGCGGCCGGCATTGTGATCGTGCGAGAAGCTGGCGGCTTCGTGACCAATTGCGAGGGGCACGATACGATGCTCGCCGCAGGCAGCATTTGTGCAGGCAATGAGCCGATCCAACGCGACCTGATTGCCATGCTCAAGGATGCGCATAAGGGGGCCTGAGATGGGCCAGGCAAAGCGCCGGCGTGAGGCAGGAGAGCGCGTAACCCCCTGCCGCACCTGTACCTATTGCTGCGAGTTGCCGGAAATTCTGGCGCTGGACAAGCCGGCCTATCGGCCTTGCACCCATATCGCCAATGGCGGCTGCTCGATCCACGGCGCGCCTGAGCGGCCGGCAGCCTGCTCAGCCTATGTCTGCGCCCATGTGGCAGCCCGCATGGCCGATCATCCCGACCGCAACCGCATTCCGCACCCCCTTGATTGCGGCGCCTATGGCCATGCCGACGCTCGCGAGAAGGTCTTCTTCGTGTTCGTCGATCCGGCTCGGGCCGAAGCCTGGAAGGCAAGTGCGCTGGTCGCCTATTTGCGTGGCCGTCTTGATGCCGGCTTTCGCCTTTTCATCACTGACCGCGGGCGGCAAATGATCGTGCGCGATAACGCGACCTTCGATGCTGTTCTCGCGCGCGACATGGTGGCCGTTGCAACGGCCGAGGGTCGCCCGCTCGATATCCCGAGCTATCTCCCCTGACGACAAGGGGGGGCCATGCGATGGACTGCCTTCACAAGACAGCGGTAGGTCGCCACCATGTCCGCCTGTCCCTCGTGAGGTTGCCATGTCCACCATTGATGTCGATGCGATTGCCAAGGATATCGCCCGTTGGGCGGCGGTTGAGAGCCCCACCTATGATGTGGCGGCGGTGAACCGGATGATGGATCTCGGCGTCAAGGATCTCGCAGCCCTTGGGCTTACCGTGGAACGGCGCGCAGGCACGCTCGGCTTCGGCGATATCGTTTTCGGCCGCATCGCAGGCCAAGAGCCAGGACCGGGCGTCCTCATCCTCGCCCATGTCGACACGGTGCACGAGGTTGGCACGCTGGCAGGCCCCTTGCCGATCCGGCGTGAAGGCGATCGCCTCTACGGACCGGGCGTGACCGATATGAAGGGCGGCACGGTCATGACGCTCCATATGCTCGGCCGGTTTTTGAGCGAATGCGGGGGCAAGCCGAAGCGGTCGATCACCGTGATGTTGATCCCGGATGAAGAGGTGGGTAGCCCGTCATCGCGTCTCGCCATTGAGGCCGAGGGCCGAGCGCACGCCCATGTGCTGGTTCCCGAGCCCGGTCTTGATCACACTTTGACTGTCGGGCGCCATGCGATCCTTCGCTACAACGTCACCGTTCTAGGAAAGCCAAGCCACGCAGGTGCGGCCATCCGGCGAGGCGTGAGTGCGATCCGTGCCATGGCGCGCCTCATCGAGACCGTTGAGGATTGGTCAGATTTCGAGCGCGGACAGACCTTCGCGGTGGGCCGGGTTCATGCCGGCACATGGGTGAATGTGGTGCCGGTCCGATGCACGGCGGAGGTTTTGTGCGTTGCTGCTCTGCCGGAAGATGTGGGCGACATCGACCGGCGCTTGCGCACCCTTTTGCCGCCCTTCCCCGGCACCAGCATCGAAGTGGAGGCGGGACCCGTGCGGCCCTTGTTCACGGCGGACGAGCGGACCATGGCCCTTTACGCGCGGGCCAAAGCCATTGCGGACCGGCATGGCATCCCCATTGACCATCGCCAGGCCGGCGGGGGGTCGGATGGCAATTTCACTGGCGCGCTCGGGACGCCAACACTCGATGGTCTCGGCGTTATTGGCGGTGGCATTCACACCAAGGAAGAATATTGCGACATCAAATCCATCGCGCCAAAGGCGACGCTCATGGCCGGCCTTCTGACCGAGCTTGCAGGCTAAAGCAAAACGAAAAGCCCCGGTCGCGAGACCGGGGCTGAGCGTCAATTGGCCAAACAGCCGGGCGTCACTTCTTGGTGACGGCGCCGATGCCAGCGAACTTGGTGTTGAAGCGCGACAGACGGCCGCCGCGATCGAGCAGCGTGTGCGTGCCGCCGGTCCAGGCCGGATGCGACTTCGGGTCGATGTCGAGCTGGAGCGTGTCGCCCGGCTTTCCATATGTCGACTTGGTCATATATTCCGTGCCGTCGGTCATCACGACTTTGATGAGGTGATATTCGGGGTGGATGCCGGCCTTCATGGTCAAACTCCGGGGCTCCGGTTCGGCGTCTTTGCCGGCGAGCCTTATCTGTCAAAACGAGAGGCGGCGTGCATACGCGAGTTCTGACGGACTTTCAAGCCGCGCACTTGGCTGCGAAACAGGTTAGAAGCGTTCTTATGTTCAATGCCGGCTCTCATAACTCATGACGTCTTCGACACACACCGAAACATTGCCCCTCGCGCCCGTGGTGCAGACAGAGAAGCCCAAGCGGCGGAGCTTCCGCCCGCTGGTGCGGCTGTTCTCATTTGCCTGGGCCTATCCCGGCTTGATGATCGGTGCGCTCATTGCCTTGATCATGTCGTCCATGGCGACGCTCGCGGTCCCGCTTGCGGTGCGCCGGATGATCGATTTCGGCTTCACGCAGGAAGGCTTGATCAACCAGTATTTTGCGATGCTGATCGTGATCGCAGGCGTGCTCGCGACCGCGAGCGCCACGCGCTACTACCTCGTCACCACTATTGGCGAGCGCGTGGTTGCCGATATTCGCGGGGCGGTATTTCGCCATCTCTCGTCGCTTTCGGCCTCATTTTTCGACACCTCGAAGACCGGCGAGGTGATTTCACGCCTCACGGCCGACACGACGCAGATCAAGGCGGCCATGGGCACGTCGGTGTCGGTCGCGCTGCGCAATTTCATTATGTTCGTCGGCGCGGTCGCCTTGATGGTGATCTCGAGCCCGACCTTGTCGCTCTATGTACTCGGCGCCATTCCCCTCGTTGTCTTGCCGCTGGTTGCCTTCGGGCGCGATGTGCGAAGGCGTTCCAGGCGCGCGCAGGACACGCTTGCGGAAGCCTCCGCCTATGCCACCGAAAACCTTCAGGCGATCCGCACCATGCAGGCCTTCACGGCCGAGCAGACGGTCGCCACCCGCTTTGAGGGTGCGGTTGAAAGCGCGTTCAATGCGGCGCGCGATGCCACGCGTGCGCGCTCTATTTTGACGGCTATTGCGATTTTCATCGTGTTCGCCAGCATCGTGGCGGTGCTCTGGGCTGGTGCCCGCGACGTGATGACCGGGACCATCACTGCAGGCCATCTGAGCCAATTCGTCCTCTATGCGGTGTTTGCGGCGGGCGCCATGTCCGAACTCTCGCAGGTTTGGGGCGAGGTGAGCCAAGCGGCTGGCGCCGCCGAGCGGCTCGTTGAGATCCTTGAATCGGAGCCCGCGGTGAAGGCGCCTGAGCGGCCCATTGCCTTCCCCGTGCCGGCGCAAGGCGCCATCTCCTTCGTGGCGACCCGCTTTGCCTATCCAACTCGCATGGATGCGCGGGTGCTGGATGGCGTCTCGCTGGAGGTTCGCCCCGGCGAAAAAGTCGCGATTGTCGGGCCGTCAGGTGCGGGGAAGTCGACGCTGTTCCATCTCCTGCTGCGCTTCTACGACCCGCAAGCCGGCGTCGTGCGCCTTGATGGGGTTGCCCTCGATCAGGCCGATCCCAAGGCCCTGCGCGAGCGGATCGCGCTCGTGCCGCAGGATGTGGCGATCTTCGGGGCGAGTGTGGCCGAAAACATTCGCTACGGCCGACCCGGCGCGAGCGATGAAGAGGTCGAGCATGCCGCCGGTCTTGCCTTTGCGGATGAGTTCATCTCGCGCATGCCGGAGGGCTATCAGACCTTGATCGGCGAGCGTGGCGTGACCCTTTCGGGCGGGCAACGCCAACGGATTGCCATTGCACGCGCCATCCTTCGCGATGCGCCGGTGCTTCTCCTGGATGAGGCAACCTCCGCGCTCGATGCCGAGAGCGAGACCATGGTGCAGAAGGCCTTGGAGCGTTTGATGGAAGGGCGCACGACCCTTGTCATCGCCCATCGGCTCGCAACGGTTCTCTCCTGCGACCGCATCATCGTTATGGACGGCGGTCATATTGTCGAAGAAGGCACCCATGCGGCCCTTGTTGCCAAGGGCGGTCTCTATGCGAGGCTTGCCAAGCTTCAATTCGAGGCGGGGGCTCAGCGCGCAGGCTTCAGCGCGTAACAGCCGCAACGGCCTTGCGCCTTGTGAGCGCGTGGACCCCTGATAGGCTTTGACGCGATAGTCGAACGGGGCGCAAAGACCTCGTCGCGGAGGATGACATGGATCGACGACAGGTTCTGGGCCTGGGATTAGCGGCGCCCGCCTTGCTCAGTACGGCGCGCGCTCAGGCGGGACCCCTGCGGGTCATTTTCCCCTTCGCAGCCGGTGGCGTCGGCGATGCGCTCTCGCGGATCATGGCGGATGAACTCAGCCGAGCGCTTGGGGAGCCTGCGATCATGGAAGCGCGCCCTGGTGCGGGCGGTCAGTTGGGCCTGCAGGCTGTGAGGAACGCGGCCCCCGATGGGCGCACTTTGTTGATGACGCCGATTGCGCCCATCGTCATTCATCCCATCATCTATCCGAACCTGCCCTATGACCCCTTCCGCGATCTCGCGCCGATCTCGCAGATCGCGACCTTCGATTTCTGTCTCGCGGTTGGCCCTGCAACACCTGCGACCACGCTTGCTGAGTTCATCACCTGGGTGAAGCAGGACCCCCGTCGCGGCAGTTACGGGTCGCCGGGAGCCGGGACTTTGCCGCACTTTTTCGGGCTGATGATGGGCCGCGCCACCGGCATTGAGGTCACCCATGTGGCCTATCGCGGATCGGCGCCAGCCCTAACCGATCTGATCGGCGGTCAGGTGCCGATGGTGATGACGACGACCTCGGATGTGGTGGAGTTTGCCAAAGCGGGCCGTGTTCGCGTGCTCGCGGTGTCCGGACAGACGCGCTCCCCCTTCTTAAGCGACGTACCGACCTTCACGGAGCTTGGCGTGCCCGTCGCCGGCAATGCTTGGTACGCTGCATATACCGGCGCCGGCGTGCCGCAGGCTCAGGTCGAGCGGCTCAACCGCGCGATCGTCGCGGCTGTCGCCGCCCCTGCAACCCGGGATCGGATCCTCGGCCTATCGCTGGTGCCGACCGGGACGAGCGGTGCGGACTTGGCCGCTATCCAGCGGGCCGATTTCGAGCATTGGGGGCCTGCGGTGCGTGCCTCCGGCTTCAAGCCGGACTGACGAGGGCAATTGCGACCATGAGCGCCCCGATCAAACGCGTCTTGTTCATCATGTGCGACCAGTTGCGCTTCGACTATTTGTCCTGCGCCGGCCATCCCCGCCTGGAGACACCGAATATCGACGCGCTGGCAGCGCGCGGCGTGCGGTTCACCCGCGCCTATGTGCAAAGCCCCGTGTGCGGCGCCTCGCGCATGTCGTTCTACACGGGGCGCTATGTCTCCTCCCATGGCGCAACATGGAACGGCGTGCCCTTGAAAGTGGGCGAGCAAACGCTCGGGGATTTCACTCGCGCGCTCGGCGTTCAGGCTGCTCTGGTAGGCAAGACCCATATGAAGCCGGACAAGGAAGGCATGGCGCGGCTCGGGATTGAGGCGCAATCCATCATCGGGGTGCGTGTGTCCGAATGCGGCTTTGATCCCTTTGAGCGCGATGATGGCCTGCATGGCGTCGGGCCTGAGGGGCTCTATGCCGATCCACCGCGTTACAATGCCTATCTCGGCGAAAAGGGCTATGAGGGGGCCAATCCCTGGCACGACTGGGCTAATGCGGGTGAAAATCCTGACGGGTCGCTTGCATCCGGCTGGGCCATGCGGCACGCGAGAAAGCCGGCGCGCGTCAAAGAGGACGACAGCGAAACGCCCTATATGACGCGGCGCGCCATGGACTTCATTGAGG
>JBAWYY010000029.1:0-13517 GCA_037143285.1 Alphaproteobacteria bacterium
CACAAAGAGGCAACGGACGAGCGTAAGCTATCGCGGGCAGCCCTCGAAACCCTGGCGATCATCGCCTATCATCAGCCGGCGACGCGCGCGGAAATTGAGGACGTGCGGGGTGTCCAGATTTCTAAGGGGACCCTCGATGTCCTGATTGAAACGGGTTGGGTGCGTATCCGCGGTCGACGCAAGGTGCCGGGTCGGCCGGTTACTTTCGGTACGACACCAGCCTTTCTCGCGCATTTCGGTCTCGATGCCATTTCTGATCTGCCGGGCCTCGACGAATTAAAAGGCGCGGGCTTGCTCGATGGCCGCATTCCCGCCGGCTTCCAAATGCCGGCACCAAGTGATGATCCGACGCTGCGCGATGATGAAGAAGCTGACGATCAGGTCGAACTGGACTTGGCTCTCGCACCAGCGGTGACGGAGGATGGGCGTTGAGTCCCACTGCTGGTGATCGCTTGCGGGAGCCGTTTGACCGCTGGGGTCAACGGGGGACCGCAGGCTCGGCTATTGCGGCCTCTCTCGCCTTCGAGGGCGTGAGCCTCACCTATGATCGGGCCGCAGCCCTCAATGGAGTGACGCTGTCGATCCAGCCTGGTGAGATCATCACGCTTCTCGGCCCCTCGGGCTGCGGCAAGACCACCTTGCTGCGGGTTGCCGCGGGTATTGAGCGGCCCGGAGCGGGCCGTGTGGTCATGGACGGACGGGTCGTCGCCGACGACAAGGTTTTTGTGCCACCGGAGAAACGCGGCGTTGGCCTCGTGTTTCAGGACTTCGCGCTGTTTCCACACCTCACCAATCTCGCCAATGTCATGTTCGGCCTGAAATCCATGCCAAGGCCGGAGGCTGAGCGGGTAGGGCGTCATGCGCTTGCTCGCGTTGGGCTTTTGTCCCATGCGCTCGACTATCCGCATGCGCTCTCCGGCGGCGAGCAACAGCGGGTGGCGCTTGCCCGCGCCATCGCGCCACGACCCGGCGTTCTCTTGATGGATGAACCGTTCTCCGGTCTTGATGCGCGGCTCCGCGATACTGTGCGTGAGGAGACGCTTGCTGTGATGCGCGAGACGCGCTCGACCTGCATCGTCGTGACCCACGATCCGGAAGAAGCCATGCGGCTCGCTGACCGCATCGTTCTCATGCGTGGGGGCGGGATCGCGCAGGTGGGGACGGCGGCTGAACTCTACCGCAACCCGGTTGATCTCGCGGCTGCTCGCTTTTTCTCCGACTTAAACGAGGTGCCGGGCATTGTTCGCGCGGGCAAGCTTGCAACACCTGTCGGATATTTCTCAGCGCCGGGTCTCGCTGAGGGCCAGGCCGGTATCGCCGCGATCCGCCCGCAATCCATAGTGCCGAAGATGGCTGGCATGTGTGTGCCGGGCCGACTGACCGCAAAACGCTTCCTTGGCGAGGTCGATCATCTCGAAGTCGCGGTTGGTGGCTTAGAGGTACCCTTGAGAGCGCGAGTGGCGCCTTCAGCGCTTTTTGTGCCGGGCCGCGATATCGGTGTCGATATCGTCAACGCGGACGTCCTTGTTTTTGCCGCGTCTGAAGCCTAGTTTCCCCACAACCGTAGGGCCAATGTCCTGCGCGCCCACTTGAGAGCGGCGGGGCTGCAAACGATCTGCCCCGATGCCGCGACGGAATTGAGGAGAGTATAATGGGTTCAATGAGCGTCTGGCATTGGGTGGTTGTTGGCGTGGTCGTCATGCTGCTGTTTGGCCGTGGCAAGATCTCTGAGTTCATGGGCGATGCCGCCAAGGGCATTAAGGCGTTCAAGAAGGGCTTGGCTGAGGAAGATCCGAAGCCGGCTGATCCCGCGACCGCAACCACTGTCGATGGCAAGACCATCGACCATAAGCCGGCAGACGCTGCCGCTATGCAGCCCGCTCCGGCTCAGACCCCGAAAGCCGGTTGATCGGCTGCCCCGGGCGGCGAAAAGCCGCCCGTCAACGGAATGGGAAGGGACCGGGCCGTCACGAAGACCCGGACATGATGAATGTTCGACCTTAGTTGGGGTGAGATCGCCGTGATCGGCGCGGTGGCGTTAATCGTCATCGGTCCAAAGGAACTGCCAGGGGTCTTGCGCGGGCTCGGGCAGAGCCTTGCAAAGCTGCGCCGCATGGCCTCCGATTTTCAGTACCAGTTCAACCAGGCGCTCCAAGAAGCCGAGGTTGATAAGGTCAAAGATCAGTTCAACAGCATCAACAACACGATCGACGCGGCAAAACCGGTCTTCAATCCCATCGATTATGCGCGCGAGCAGATCAAATCGGCCGTCGACGACATCAAGACCTCGACCACAGTGGATCCTAATGCCATTGGGCCTCAGCAGCCTGTGACCGATCCCTTGGCATCGATCCCGGTGCCTGAATCCTATTCGGTTGATCCGGCCTCGATCATCAACACGCCGGTTGCGGCTGAACCAGCGCCCGCGCCTGTTCCGGTCGCCGAGGCTGCGCCCGCGACTGAAGTTGTGGAAGAGCCCGTGCCCGATGAACCGCCTGCACCGAAACGCCGCAAGAAGGGGACTGCGGCATGACCATGGCTGGGACCGGCACCGACGACAAGCGAAGCAAGGACGAGGAAGAAATCGAGGCTTCTAAGGCCCCGTTGATCGAGCATCTGATCGAGCTCAGATCGCGTCTCATCAAGGCGCTTCTCGGCTTCGTCGTCTGCTTCATCTTCTCCTTCGTCTTCGCCAAGCAGATTTTCCAGATCCTGGTGCTGCCCTATGAATGGGCCGCCGAGTATCTCGCTATCCCGCGCGATCAGGTGCGGCTGATTTACACAGCACCCCTTGAGTACTTTTTCACGCAGCTGAAAATTGCGATGTTCGGCGGTGCCTTCCTCGCCTTTCCGGTAATCGCGGTGCAATTTTATAAGTTTGTGGCGCCTGGGCTCTATTCCAACGAGAAGGCGGCGTTTCGGCCCTATTTGATATGGACGCCGGTCTGTTTCTTCGTGGGCGGCATCTTCGTCCTCGTCTTCGTGATGCGCGCGCTGATGCTTTTCTCACTCGGCATGCAGCAAGCGCCTTCTGATGCCGCGACCGCGATTCAATATTTGGGTCGGGTTGAGGACTATCTCTCACTTATCATGACGCTGATCTTTGCTTTCGGCATCTCGTTCCAGTTGCCGGTGATTATCGCGCTCTTGGGCCAGATCGGGATTATCGATACGGTGTTCTTGCGCGAGAAGCGGCGCTATTTCATCGTCGTCGCCTTCGTCGTAGCAGCCGTGCTGACGCCACCTGATGTGATCAGCCAATTGTCGCTCGCGGTCCCGCTCATCCTCCTCTACGAAGTGGGAATCCTCATCGTCGCGCGCATGGAAAAAACGCGGGCTGCAACCAAGGCCGCAGAGGACGCCGCTGACGCTGGTTGATGCTTCGGCTTGCGTGCGAGCCTCGGCTCGCATAAGCCCGGCACACCCGCAGCGTTATCGGTTTCGCCATGCACGACATTCGTTGGATTCGAGATAATCCCGAGGCTTTTGATGCGGGGCTTGCCGCGCGCGGGCGGGGGCCTGAGGCGGGCACCCTTATATCGCTCGATGAGGAGCGCCGGAGCGCTATTCAGGCCTTTGAAACAGCGCAGGCGCGGCGCAACGCGGCATCCAAGGAAATCGGCCAGGCGATGGCGGCAAAGGACGCAGCCCGCGCCGATGCCTTAAAGGCCGAGGTCGCCGTTCTGAAGGATTCGATCTCGTCCGCCCAGGAGCGGCAGCAGGGAGCCGTGACCGCGCTTGAAGGCGCGCTGTCGGTCATCGCGAATCTGCCGGCAGCCGATGTGCCGCCTGGGCTTGATGAGAGCGGCAATGTGGAGCGCCACCGGTTTGGCGCGCCGCCCACCATGAGTTTTGCAGCGCGCGAGCATTTTGAACTTGGCGAAGCCCTCGACGGCATGGACTTTGAGGCTGCCGTCAAGTTGTCCGGATCGCGCTTCGTCGTACTCAAGGCGCAGCTTGCGCGGCTGGAGCGGGCGCTTTCTTCCTTCATGCTCGATCTCCATACGACCGCCCATGGCTATACCGAAGTCGCCCCACCGGTTCTGGTCAAGCCCGACGTGCCCTATGGCACGGGACAATTGCCCAAAGCGGCGGAGGACATGTTCGTCACCCGCGAGGGGCTATGGCTCACGCCGACCGCCGAGGTGACGCTGACAAATCTCGTGCGCGAATCGATCCTCGCCGAAGAGGCGCTTCCCATGCGGCTGACCGCCGGCACGCTCTGCTTCCGGTCGGAAGCAGGGGCTGCGGGACGCGACACGCGCGGCATGCTTCGCCAGCACCAATTCATGAAGGTTGAGCTCGTGTCGATCACGGCGCCGGAGGCGAGCCGCGATGAGCACGAGCGCATGCTCGCCTGTGCCGAGGAAGTCTTGAAGGCGCTCGACCTTCACTATCGTGTGGTCACGCTTTGCGCGGGTGATATGGGGTTTTCGGCCAATAAAACCTATGACATCGAGGTCTGGCTGCCCGGCCAGAAGGCCTATCGCGAGATTTCTTCCTGTTCCAATTGCGGTGACTTTCAAGCGCGCCGCATGAATGCTCGCTATCGCACGAAGGCGGGCACGCCGAGCTTCGTTCACACGTTGAACGGATCGGGCGTGGCGGTTGGGCGTGCGCTCATCGCTGTTATGGAGAATTATCAGGAAGAGGGCGGTTCCATCGCGGTTCCGGCCAAACTCCAGCCCTATATGGGCGGCCTCAAGCGGATCGAGAAAGCCTAATGCGTATTCTGGTCACCAATGACGATGGTATCCACGCCGAGGGCCTTGGCGTTGCCGAGCGCATCGCGCGCTCTTTGTCCGATGACGTCTGGGTGGTCGCGCCGGAAAGCGACCAGTCAGGAGTGTCACACTCCTTGTCGCTGAATGACCCGTTGCGGTTGCGCGAGATCTCCGAGCGCCATTTTGCTGTGAAGGGCACGCCGACAGACTGTGTGATCATGGCGGTGAAACATATTCTGCGCGGCGAAGCGCCAGATCTCGTGCTGTCGGGCGTCAATAAGGGGCAGAATGTCGCGGAAGACGTGACCTATTCCGGCACGATCGCGGGCGCGATGGAGGGAACGATCCTCGGTATCCGGGCGATTGCGCTGTCCCAGAGCTATGGGCCTGAGACGCGCAAGAATGTACCTTTTGCCACTGCCGAAGCGCACGGGCCTGGCGTTGTGCGAACGATCCTAGAAGAAGGCCTTGCGCCGGGCATTGTCGCCAATGTCAATTTTCCCAATCGCGCGCCGGGCGACGTCAAGGGCGTTCAGGTGACCGTTCAGGGGCGTCGTGATCAGGAGATCCTGACCATCGACCCACGTCACGACGGCCGGGGCAATCCCTATTACTGGATCGCTTTTGTTCGCCGCCCGCAGCGGATCGAACACGGCACCGATATCTGGGCGCTGTCAGAGGGCTATATCTCGGTCACACCCCTACGGCTTGACCTCACCGATGTTCCGAGCATGACACGGCTTGCGGCGGTCTTCGCCGGTGATCGGCCGCCCGGCAAATGAGCTCAATGGGCGCGGAGAGCCGACAGTCGCAGCCGCAAGCGGTGCCGGGTCCCGGCCATTTCGCTGCGGCTGCCGAATTCGTGCTCATGCTGCGCTCAGCCGGTCTCTCCGATACCGCATTGCTGCGCGCGATGGAGCAGGTGCCGCGCGTGCCGTTCCTGGATCCCGCGTTCTTCCCCCATGCGGATGACGACGCTGAGTTTCCGATCCCCTGTGGTCAGACCATTGATCGTCCCGCAACCATCGGGCGGATGATTGAGGCGCTTTCTATCGGATCGAGCGACCGCGTGTTGGAAGTAGGCACTGGGACCGGATACTCGGCGGCCATTATGGGACGGCTTGCCGGCGAAGTGGTCAGCGTCGAGCGCTGGCGGCGCCTTGCAGACGAGGCCCATATGCGGCTGCGTGGGCTTGGCTATGACATGGTCGAGGTGGTCTTCGGCGATGGTCTTGCCGGATTTGCGCCACGCGCGCCCTATGACCGCATCTTGATCGGCTGCTCCATCGAGGCGATCCCTGATCGATTGCTCAATCAATTGAAGCCTGGCGGGCTTCTGGTTGCCCCCATTGGGCCACCGCGTCGCGAACAAGACGTCGTGCTTGTGCGCAAGGGTGCGGCCGGTGCCGAACCCACCATGATCGGTCGGGCCCGCTTCCGGGCGGCCGTTCCAGAAGTCGCTCGACGTGGTTGATGCGATATTTCTGAAGATTGCTAACGCTGATTCCGCGATAGAAACCGAACCTTAACCTGAACAGGTCTTAATCACGGTGTGTTGTTGCGTATCGCGTGAGTGTCCCCATGCGTCCCGGTGTTGCGTTTTCTGGTCTGTCCAAGGTCGCTTTGATCGTCGCCGCTTCCGGTATAACGGTGGCGTGTTCGTCCGATGTCACGCGATTTAACGATCCCTTCTCAAATCCGCTGAGGTCGCAGCAGGCAACGGCGTCTGCTCCGCGTGTTCAGCGCGTCGCGGCCGTGCCGGTTCAGCGAGTCGAGAGCTCGCAGCTAGCGCCAGTGACAGCGCAGGCGCCGTTCTCAGCGCCTGACTCTGCGCTCACGACCGGATCCATTGCTGATCGCTCTACCTTCGGCCGTGCGACCCCCGATACGCCGGCTGTTCGCCAGATGGCGATGTCGCGAACCCTTGGCGGTTCGCCGGTCACCGGCGGAACAGCAGGCTGGTCGCCGGTTGGTGGCACGACAATCCAAGCCGCGTCCGGCGAATCCATCGAAACCTTATCGCGCCGCTATGGTGTGCCGGCTTCGGCAATCGCTCAGGCCAATGGCCTTTCACCCAATCAGCGTCTCGCGCCCGGCCAGTCCATCGTTATCCCGACCTATTCGATGTCGCAGGGAACGCCGACCGCGCGCCTCGCGCCGGCAACCGCGACAGCTACCGAAGCTGTTGCGCCGGTATCGGCCGAAGCTCCGGTGATGGCTCAGGCGCCCGCGCAGACGGCTCGCCCGGTTGCGCCCCGTCCGCAGTCAATTGTCCGTGTTGCACCGGAACCGGCGGCAACCGCGCCGATGCCTGCAGCGCGTCTTGGTTGGCAGCAAGGGGCACAGCCGCTCGCAACGGCGGCAGCGCCCGCCGTGCCCACAACTGCCGCCCGTCCGGCGGTCACTCGTCCCGCGACCCACACCGTCGCGATGGGAGATAGCCTCGGCCGCATCGCGACCCGCTATGGTTTGACCCGTGCGGAGCTTGCTCAGGCCAATCGTTTGAACCCGGAGCAGCCGTTGCGTATCGGGCAGACCTTGGCCTTGCCCGGCGGACAGTCGTCGACGGTCGCTCAGCGGCCCCAGGTCGCGCCTCCAGTGACCCGTCCCGGCCAGACAACGGCTGCCGCAGCACCGCAGACACCAGATCCGCGTCAGGCTGTGAGAGCCGCCCAAGCAACGCCTGCGGGGCGTGCTGCGGATCGCACCACCACTGCATCAATCCCGCCGCAAACCCGTGAAGCGCCGGAAACACCTGCTGCCGCGGTTGAGGCGCCTGCTGCTCAAGCTGCAGCAGAAGCCCCGCGTGAAACGGCGGCCAACGCCCAGCCGAGCTTCCGCTGGCCCGTTCGTGGCCGCGTGGTGCAGGAATTCCGCCCCGGGACCAATGAAGGCATCAAGGTGTCGGTCCCCGAGGGGACGCCGGTGAAGGCTGCTGAAGACGGCGTGGTTGCCTATGCCGGTAACGAACTTCGCGGCTATGGCAATCTTGTGCTTATCCGCCACTCCAATGGCTTCGTGACCGCCTATGCCCACAATTCCGATCTGAAGGTGCGGCGTGGCGAACAGGTGCGCCGCGGGCAGACGATCAGCCATGCCGGTCAGACGGGCTCGGTGAGTTCGCCGCAACTGCATTTCGAGATTCGCCGCGGTTCGACGCCCGTCGATCCCATGACGTTCCTGCGCGGTACCTGAACAATCCCAATCGCGGCTCGGCAGCGAGCCGCCATGACTAGTTGATCGTCCTTTCGCGAGACCTCCAGGGCCGATCTTTTCTAGGGTGCGGTTTGTGCAAACAGACCGCACCCTTTTTTTTTTACGACATGGGCCCAGACATGCAAAGGGCGCCTCTGGGGCGCCCTCAACGTCAAACGGGTGGGTCTGAAGTCAGATCACTTGATCTTGGCTTCCTTGAACTCGACGTGCTTACGCGCGACGGGGTCGTACTTCTTCTTCGTCAGCTTGTCGGTCATGGTGCGCGAGTTCTTGCGCGTCACGTAAAAGAAGCCGGTGTCGGCCGTCGACACGAGCTTGATCTTGATGGTCGTGGCCTTGGCCATGGTCGTCCTCACCGAATGTCGGAAGTGGCGATCGCGGAAAGGAGGAGTGTCCCCCCGTCGCAGCCGCCGGCTGGTTGGCGGCTCCATTCGCAGTTCAGGGTGCTAAAGTCAAGCCAAAAGCCGTCCGCCTTAAGCGGCAAGGGACAATGCTATCGCCGTGCCTCTGACGCCAATTGTGCCGCGACCACAACAAAGTAAGCGGCAAAGATAAGGGCCAGCGTTGCCGGCAGGCCGTGAGGTGGCCAGAAATCCATGCCGACGCCCGCAATAGGCGGTCCGAGCAGCATGCCGGTCGCATACATCACGACGAAGGCGGCGTTCGCCTGTGCAAGGTCCGCCCCGCGGAAGCGGGATCCCAAATGAGCAAGGCCAACGGTGTAGAGCCCAGCGACAATGCCGCCCCAGGTGACCAGTACCGCAACCAAGACTGGCTGCGGCATCGGGACGAAGGTGATGAGTACCATCCCGGCGGTGCCGATCAAGCCACCGAAGAGGAGGACGAAACGCTTGTCGACCCGGTCGGCCAAAAGGCCCATGGGGATTTGGAAGGCGAGGTTGCCGGGCGCCATGGCGGAGATGAGGCCCGCTGCTCCCGCCGCATCAAACCCCATGGCCGTGCCGTAGAGTGGCAAGAGTGCAAAACCCGCCGATTCCGCCGCGCCAAAGACGAGGGCCGCCACAGTGGCTGCTGGGGCAACCCATAGGAAGCTCGCAAAGCCGTGGTTCGGCTCATCCGTAATGTCGGGCGCCATATCGCCCGCAAGCATCATGGGCAGGCCTGCGAGCAGGAAGAGGGCTGCACCGGCAAGATAGGGCGCGGGCCCTTCCGTTCCGAGAACCGTGAGGATTGCGGGGCCTGCCGCAAAGCCAAGCGACAGCGCGCTTGCATAGAAGCCGAGGATGAGTCCCCGGCTATTTTCCGGCGCGACCGCATTGATCCAATATTCGGAGAGAACGAAGAGGATGGTCAGCGAGACCGCAAAGAGAAATCGTAAGGGGAACCAGGCCCAGATTGGCTCGATGAGGAGAAAGGCGGGTAGGGTCGCAGCGCCCAACAGGATGGACGCCGTGATCATGCGTCGAACGCCATAGCGGGTCGCAAGGCGGGTGACGAAGGGTGCGAGCACGATGGTCGCAAGCCCTGCCATGGCAGTGTTCAGCCCAATGGTCGTCTTAGATGCGCCCTTGGCGTCGAGTGCGAAGGACAGGAGCGGGATCGACAGCGAAAGCCCGATGCCAACGACTACAATGCAGCCGATCGCTGCAGCCAGTGAAGCGTAGTCGCGGCGCGTCAATGAAAGGGAATCGGCGGTGAACGGCGTCATGGCGCCCGAGTCCCACGGTCACATGGCGAAGCGATGACAAGCGTGCGGCTGGCCCAACCGGCCGGGATCACAATTCTTCTCGACGGAACTCGTCGCGCACCATGAAATAGAACGGCACAGGCAGAACCGGCGAAAATCCCTTGGCGATCCGGTCCTTCAACTCATCGAGCACGACGGTTGTGATGGTGGGCAAGTCTTCCTGGCGGGCTTCGTCGACGGTGAGCCATTTCAGCTCAATTAACTCGGCATGCGGACCGACCACATCTTCGATGCGGTGGGCGATATGGTCGGCATCAACGGCGAAGAAGCGGGTGTCGAAGCGTTTGGGGCGACGCGGCGGCGTGATCGCGCGAGCGACAAAATGGAGCGCTTCGAGGTTCGGCAAGACGCCATGATTGGCGAAGTCTTCCCAGCCCTTAGGGGCGCGCTCCGGCGCACCATGCTCCCGCGTGCCGATCAGAATACCGGTTTCCTCATAGGTTTCGCGGATGGCGGTCAGGGCGAGTGCACGGGCCCGCGAGGCATTACCACGGCTGACGCGGGCGATCAGGCGCGCTTCGGCGCGAGCATCAAGTGTTCCAAAGACCGACATGCTGCGGTCGGCAGGATCAAGGCGCCCGCCGGGAAACACGAACTTGCCGGGCATGAACTTCAAATCATGGCGCCGACGCCCCATCAAAACCTTCGGCGTCTTGCCCTTGCGGTCGATGAGAATGAGGGTCGAGGCATCGACCGGACGCAAATTTGCGAAAGAGCGATCGCGTTCCGTCTTCGTTAGGCGCGTTGTCAGCTCGTTAGCTCGATCAGTCATCCCAAACGCTCCAGACGTGCGGCTTCGAGCTTCTTAGTTTCGCGGGCTTCGTCGCTTGTGGGGTCAAAACCGTGCATGCGCTGCGCCCATTGCCAGCCAACAACCGCCCCTTTGATGGGTTGCAGGAAGAGGACGCAAAGGAGTGCGGTCAATGGGATCCACGTGAGGAAATGGATCCAAAGCTCTGGGCTATAATGGTTTTCAACGTAAAGAAGCGGCGGCACGACCAGATGCCCAACGATGAAAATCGTGAAGTAAGGCGGTGCGTCGTCGGCGCGCTGCGGGGTGTAGTCTTCGCCGCAGACGGAACAGGCCGGTGTCACCTTCAGATAGGACGTGAAGAGCTTGCCTTCGCCGCAATTGGGGCAGCGGCAGCGCAGGCCGCGCCAGAACGCACGGCCAAAGGCACGCGGCGCATCGGCTGGCAGATGCGCGCCATGGACAACGTCAATGCTCATCGCTTGTGCCCTCGCTTCTTCGATTTGACGCCGGGACGTGGCCCATAGGGGCGGTTTGACCCGCCATCGCGCCGACCCTGCATGTGGCCCGGTCGCGGCTTGCGGGCAAGGCCTGCGCGCCCATCGCTGACGAGTTCGAAACGCAAGGCTCCCGCAATGGGAGCAGCCTCAACGAGCCTCGCTGCAACTGTGTCGCCCAGCCGATAGGTCTCGCCGGTTCGGTCGCCGATGAGGGCCTGCGCATTGGGTTCGTGGCGGAAATAATCGCCGCCAATCGAGGCGGCCGGCACAAAGCCGTCGGCGCCGGTGTCCTCAAGCCTGACGAAGAGGCCAAAGCGCGTGACGCCGGAAATCTTGGCGCTGAAAATCTCACCGACGCGATCGGCGAGATGCGCTGCGATCAATCGGTCGACGGTTTCGCGTTCGGCAGCCATGGCCCTACGCTCTGCGGCGGAAATCTCCGCGCCACGTTCGGCAAAGCTCGATGCCTCTGCTTCTGTCAGGCCGTCCTCGCCGAAGCCGAGCGCTTTGATCAGGCCGCGATGGACGAGCAAATCGGCATAACGCCGAATAGGGGAGGTGAAATGGGCGTAGCGGCGCAGGTTTAAGCCGAAATGGCCGATATTCTCCGGCGAGTACTCCGCTTGGCTCTGCGATCGCAACACGACCTGATTGACCAACTCGGCCTGATCGGTCGTTGCCGCTCGCGCCAGGATGCCGTTGAAATTTGCCGGTCGTACTTGGGCCGCCTGCGGCAAGGCGATGTCCATCGTCTTCAAGAACTCGCGTAGCGCCGACAGCTTCTCAAGGCTCGGCGCATCGTGGATGCGGTACATGCAGACGGTGCGGTGCTTTTCCAGCGTCTCGGCCGCGCAGACATTGGCGAGGATCATCATTTCCTCAATGAGCCGATGCGCATCCAGACGAAGCGGCACCACCACGCGGTCGACCGTGCCGTCGGATTTGAGCATGATCTTGCGTTCGGGCAGGTCGAGATCAAGGGGCTCGCGGTCGTCGCGTGCGCGCTTCAAGGCTTCATAGGCATCGTAAAGCGGCTTCAGGATCGGCCCGACCAACATCTCGGTCGTCTCGTCCGTCCGCCCGTCGATGGCTGCTTGCGCCTGCGCATAGGCGAGTTTGGCGGCTGACCGCATCATGATGCGGTGAAAGCTATGGGACTTGCGCCGACCGTCCGGTCTAATCACCACGCGGCAGGCAAGTGCCGGCCGGTCTTCGAGGGGCCTGAGCGAGCAGAGATCATTGGAGATCCGCTCGGGCAGCATGGGCACGACGCGATCGGGGAAATAGACGGAGTTGCCGCGGATCGCCGCTTCGCGGTCGAGCGCTGAACCCGGGCGCACATAGGCCGCCACATCGGCGATCGCGATGGTGATGATGAACCCGCCGGGATTGTCGGGCGAGGGATCAGCCTCCGCATAGACGGCATCGTCATGATCCTTGGCATCGGGCGGATCTATGGTGATGAGGGGAAGGGCGCGCCAGTCCTCACGGCCGGCGAGCATTGCGGGCTTCACCCGCTCGGCTTCCTTGAGCGTATCCTCTCGGAACACATAGGGGATGCCATGGGCAGTCAGCGCGATCAGCGAGATCGCCTTTTCCGAGCCGACCGGACCCAGCCGCTCTTTGACCTTGGCCATGGGCGGGCCAAAGCGCGTCGTTCGGATAAGATCGACTGCGACCAAATCGCCGTCAGCGGCTCCGAGCGTCGCCTCAGCGGGGATAAGCATCTCCTTGCCCGCATTTTTCTTGTCGATGGGGACGAGGCGCCCGCCGTGCTCGTTCTTGCGGAAAAGGCCGACCATGCGCGGGCGACCTTTCTCAAGGATTTTCATCACTCGACCAGTCGGGCGCTCATCTACTTCGTCGTCGGTCTCGTCGAGGCGCAATAGGACGCGATCGCCAACGCCGGGTACCGGATCGCCATGGCGCGGACGATGCGAGACTGAAAGAACGATAGCGGGTGCCTCCCCATGGGCGTCCTCGTCCCATTCGACAGGCGAGGCGATGAGATCACCGTCCGCATCGCGATGGGTGATGTCGGCGACCTGGACCGGCGGTGGGCGACCGGATTTCGCAAGTTTACCGCGGCCCTTCGTGACAAGGCCGTCATCGATGAGGCCGCGAAGCAGTTTTTTCAGTGCAATTTTGTCATTGCCGGTCAGCCCGAAATGGCGGGCGACTTCGCGCTTGCCGACCCGGCCGGTCTGGGTCGCGACGAAGGCAAGGATTTCCTCGCGGCTTGGCAGGCGCGGTTCGATGTCCGTTTTCGGTTTGCGGGCCAAGGACTAACCACCCAACCCGCATGACGCGGTTGTGGTCATCGACTCGCTCGATTCAGATGCCATCGCTTCGCTCCATCAAGCGACCATAGCGGAGCTTAGTGCCCGACAGAAGAGCGCACGATGCTTTCATGCTTTTGCGATTGCACCGCAGGCGTTCGGCGCAACGGGTTCCGTCGACACGTTGCCTATCGTCGATCCAAAGCCACCGTTTTTATTTGGCCGCTTTCTTTGCAGGCTTCTTTGCCGATGCCTTAGCGCTTGCAGCCGCCGGCTTCTTCGCCGGCTTGCGCGCAGGCGCCTTGCCGCCGCCGGCTTCGATCTTGGCCGCGATTAAGG
>JBAWYY010000030.1:0-13494 GCA_037143285.1 Alphaproteobacteria bacterium
CCCGGCCCGGAAGAGATCTTTAGCGACGCCTTCCTACCGCCGGCAGCAGAGCGCATCACCAAGGTGCTCTGAGCCGAGATTACTTCCCAAAGCGCGCAGCGATCACGTCAAACACCGCCCTGCCCGCTTGGAACTCGCCGCCATGAGGACGACCGGGCTTTTCGCTCGGCGTCCAACCGTAGATGTCGAAGTGAAGCCAGCCAGCCCGCGCCTTGTCCACGAAGCGGTCGAGGAATAGCGCAGCGGTAATCGACCCCGCCATGCCGCCTGCCGCCACATTATTGAGATCAGCGATCTTGCTCTCAAGTCCCGCAGCATAGGCCGGCCATAGCGGCAACCGCCAGACAGGATCGGCGACGCGCGCACCAGCGGCCACGACTTCGGCCACCAGTGCGTCATCATGGCCATAAACCGGCGGCAAGTCTGGCCCAAGCGCCACACGCGCTGCACCCGTCAAAGTCGCAAAGTCGACGAGCAGCGCTGGCGCCTCCTCGTCGGCAAGCGCTAGAGCATCGGCCAGCACCAGTCGCCCCTCCGCATCGGTGTTGCCGATCTCGACCGACAACCCCTTGCGGGTTCGCCAGATATCGCCGGGCCTAAACGCCGTCCCGGAGACGGAATTTTCAACCGCCGGGACCAAGAGGCGCAAGCGAACCGGCAAGTGCGCCGCCATGATCATATGGGCAAGCCCGATCGCGGCAGCGGCGCCACCCATATCTTTCTTCATCAGAAGCATGGCGGCATCGGGCTTGATGTCGAGCCCGCCGGTGTCGAAGCACACGCCCTTCCCCACCAAGGTGACCTTTGGGTGAGTTGGATCGCCCCAGATGAGATCAACAAGTCTCGGTGCTCGAGGCGATCCCATCCCAACCGCATGGATCATCGGGAAATTGTTCGCGATTAGCTCATCCCCAATGGTCGCTGTGACCTGAGCCCCGTGGCGCTCGCCAAGATCGCGGATCGCGGCCTCCAACTCCGCGGGCCCAAGGTCATTGGCCGGCGTGTTGATAAGATCGCGCGCAAGCCACGTGGCCTCAATCGCGCGGGTCAGCGCTTCACCGCTGACGCCTTCGGGCAAGCACAGGCGGCGGGGCCGATCCGGCGCCGATTTATAGCGGCTGAATCGATATTGCGCGTTGATAAAGCTCAGGGCTGCAAGGGTTGCATCCCCGATCGGGCCCTGAAAGCGATAAGTGCCCGGCGGGATGGCCGCAGGAAGCTTGCCGGCGACCAGCGGGTCCTGGCCCCCGGCCCCGAAAACCACGCTTTCAATCCCGCCGACCGCCTGGGTCAGCACCGCCACACTTCCGGGCTTCGCCTCAAATCCTAGCGCCGAAAGGGTCGCCTGGTGATGGGCAGGCAGCCCCGGAAGGAAAGAGAAATTATCGGCAGACGCCACACAATGGATGGGCGTCGCACCGGTCGTGTCAGCAGAAACGAGAAGGGGATGCATGGGAAAAACCTGGGAATGAAGTCGCCACTATAGCGAGGCGGTTGAGCTGCCGTCGACAGTGAGACCGGTGTAGTGACTAAAATCTCACGCGGCTCGCAACTGCAACTTTGCGGGTCTTGTATAAGACCTGGACCCGATAACCAGCGGCTCGGTCCACGCCTTACGAGTAAGGCCCCGTTCAGGTCCGCAGATCCGGCAAATCCCGATAAAGATCGAGCGCCTCAGGGTTCGCGAGGGCTTCCGTGTTCTTCACGGTCCGTCCATGGACGATGTCGCGAACCGCAAGCTCAGTGATCTTGCCCGACCGCGTACGTGGAATATCCGCCACCGCAACGATCTTGGCCGGCACGTGGCGAGGCGAGGCACCGGTGCGGATCTTCGTGTTTATCCGCTTGCGCAGGTCGTCAGTGAGCGCGACGCCCGCCTGCAGACGCACGAACAGCACCACCCGGACGTCATTGTCGAAATCCTGCCCGATGGCGATGGCCTCAATGATCTCCGGAATCTGTTCGACCTGAGCATAGATCTCGGCTGTACCAATGCGCACACCGCCGGGATTGAGGGTCGCATCCGAGCGTCCGTGAATGATCATCCCGCCATTGACGGTCCATTCCGCAAAATCCCCGTGGCACCAGACGTTGGGGAACCGATCAAAATAGGCCGCTTGGTACTTTTTCGACTCGGGATCGTTCCAGAACATCACCGGCATGGCCACGAAGGGCACGGTGCAAACGAGTTCGCCCTTTTCCTCACGAACCGGCTTTCCGTCATCGTTCCAGACATCAACCGCCATACCGAGGCCGGCCGCCTGGATCTCGCCTTTATAGACAGGAAGCGTCGGATCACCGCCGACAAAGCAAGACACGATGTCAGTGCCACCCGAAATGGACGCAAGCTGGATGTCGCTCTTCACTTCATCATAAACCCATTGGAACCCCTCGGGCGCCAACGGCGAACCGGTCGATGTCATCAGCCTAAGGCTTGAGAGGTTGTGGGTGGTCTTCGGCGTCAGTCCGTCCTTACGGCAGGCGTCAATATACTTGGCTGATGTACCGAAGAGCGTGAACTGCTCATCCTCGGCGAAATCGAACAAGACGCGCGGCCGCGGATGGAAGGGCGATCCGTCATAGAGCATCAGCGTCGCATCTGACGCGAGACCGGAGGCAAGCCAGTTCCACATCATCCAGCCGCAAGTGGTGAAGTAGAAGAACCGGTCCCCCGGCCGGATGTCACATTGGAGCCGGTGCTCCTTCAAATGCTGCAGCAGCACACCGCCGGCGCCATGAACGATACATTTCGGAACGCCCGTCGTGCCGGAGGAATAGAGAATGTAAAGCGGCGCATCGAAGGGCATCGCGCGGAAAGTGACAGGCTTGACCTCAAACGGCGCGATAAAGCTCTCGAGCGTACGGCCGCCCGCAAGCATGCCCGCGACCGGTCCGGCGTCCCCAAGATAGGAGCAAATCACGACGGTTTTTGCAGTTGGCAGACCGGCCACGACCGCCTTGAGCTTGTCCGCGATATCGATGCGCTTGCCGGCATACCAGTAGCCATCGACGCTCACGAAGACCTTGGGCTCGATCTGACCGAACCGATCGAGCACGCCGCGCTCGCCGAAATCCGGCGAGCAAGACGAAAAAATCGCGCCAATCGAGGAAACGGCGAGCATGAGCGCTATAGTTTCCGGACGATTTGGCATCATGGCCGCGACCCGGTCACCCGGCCCAACGCCACTCGCCACCAGCGCCTGCTGCAGCCTCGAGACCATCGCGTGGAGGTCGTCCCAACTCCAAGTCAGCCGAACCTTGTCCTCACCGCGAAACACCATCGCCGGTGTGGGACCGGATTTGCGTAACATGTTCTGCGCGTAGTTCAGCTTTGCGTCTGGAAAGAACCGAGCGCCGGGCATCTTGTCGCCATCAACAAGTAATCTTTCGCCCTTATCGCCAATAACACCACAGAAATCCCACACCATATTCCAAAATGCGGCGGGCTCTTGCACAGACCAAGAGTGCAATGCTTTTGAATTCAGCAAAGATATACTATGTCGTGCTCCGGCTTGGGCAGCAAAAGCCATCATCTGAGTGGCGGCAATACGTTCGGGGCTAGGCGTCCAAAGCGGCAACAAATCAGATCTCCGTCATATGGCTGGGGAATTTATAGACACGATCGCCTGCGCTGTCAGCGTGGAATTGCCGGATCATCGCTTCAGCCATGGAAAAGCCATTCGGCAGAATGATGGTGCCTCTAGACGAGCCGCTCGCATCGCGCCGGTCCGCGCGATATGGTGCGTTAAGACGACGAACGAGACCAATGTCCACGAGCCTTGCCCTGTTATTTAAACGCCTCCTGGTCGCCACGGGCATCGTGATGCTCGCGCTCGGTGGCACAATAGCTCTGGTACCGGTGTTGCTGCCGAGCGAGACCGTGCGAACTGCTGTTTCCGAGGAAATTGGTCGGCATTTGGGTCTGCCTGTTAATGTCGACGGCGCCATTACCATTCGCGTCTTGCCTCATTTAAGTGTGACGCTTGAGCGTTTTCGTATCGGCCCCACCGGTGACCCGGTTCTTACGGCCGATGAGGTGCGCGGCGCGCTTCGCCTGCTTCCCCTCTTCGCCGGACGCGTATCGATATCAGAATATGTTTTTGCGCAGCCACGAATGAAACTGCGGGTGCGGACTGACGGAGGCTCGAACTGGGACCCGGCAGTTGCAGCTCTCAATCGAAAAACAAACGACCGCGACACGGCCTCGCTACCCGATCTCAGGATCAATGCCGGCGAGATCGAATTCATTGAGGATGCAACCCAACAGCGCTCAATCATTCGTGGAATCGATTTAGCCTTGGCTTGGCCTGGCGTCGATCGGGCCGCCGCCGTTTCTGGACAATTCGAAGTCAGAGGCGAGACGGTTGAGGTTAGTGCTCTGATCGCGGAGCCACTCGCTTTAACCCGTGGTGAGCAGAGCAACGTCAAAATGCGCCTGGTGTCAGCCCCTGCACGTCTAGGGTTTGACGGCAAAATCGCGCTCTCCGGGACCCTCGCCGAGGGGGTCGTCAACGTCGAATCGCGATCGCTGCGTCAGGTCCTGCGCTGGTTTGGCCACATGCCAGGCTCAGGCCCAACACTTTCCGCCTTTTCACTCAAAGGCGATGCCGTCGTGACGCGGCGGTCCCTCGCCCTGTCGCGGACATCCGTCGAAATCGACGGCAATGTCGCAGAAGGCGCCGTCGTCGTGGAATTGGACACCAATCGCGCACGGATCCAGGCGATTTTGGATGCGGGTCGTTTGGTAGCGACCTCATATCTCTCGGACTGGGCGTTGATCCCCAATGCAACGAGCGGCTGGAGCAAGCAACCCATCGACCTGTCGCTCATGACGGCAGCGGATCTGGACCTCCGGCTCTCCGCGCGCGAGGTGGTGATTGGCCAGGCGACATTGGGGCGAACCGCGGCCTCGCTCTCATCGAGAAACGGTCGATTGACGCTGACCTTGGGTGAGTCGGTCGCTTACGGCGGCCTCGTACGCGGCGCCCTCGTGATCATTCCCGCAGGGGCCGAGGGAATGGATGTGCGCGCGACCATGAATGTGCAACGCGCCCAGATTTCGCCAGCGCTTGGCGAATGGTTCAATTTCCGCCGGATCGAAGGCACTGGTAGCGCGCAGGTCTCGTTGGAAGCGCGCGGCGCCACCATCGATCAATTCGCCAGTAGCGTTTCAGGCCAGATTACGTTGACCGGGATCGAGGGAACCTTGGTGGGGGTCAATGCCGAAGCGATTTTACGGCGCCTAGAACGACGCCCGCTGGCTTCGGCCGGTGTTGAGGGGCGCACCGGACGCACCGCCTTTGACCGTTTGGCCGCGACCTTCAAGCTCGCCAAGGGCGTTGCAACCAGTGAAGACATTATCCTCGATGGACCGATCGTTAGGATTGCAGCCGAGGGAATTGTGAACGCGGCTGTGCGAGATCTCGATTTGAAAGGCGTCGCCACGCTGAAACGCCAGGGGGGGGCCAACGAACTCCCCTTCGAATTGCCGTTCATCGTCCAGGGCCCCTGGAACGACCCCTTCGCCCTCCCCGATCCGCAAAGTCTCATTCGCCGTTCGGGCGCCGCAGCCCCTTTGCGCGACATTACACGTGACCGCGACGCGCTGCGCGCAGTCAGTGACGCCATCTCTCGCCAAGCGGGTCCCGAAGCGCTGCAATCAGTGATGCCGCGCATTCCGGGCCTTGCGCCGGCCCCGACAAACTCAGGTCGGCCCTGATCACGCCGTCTTCGCCGTGGCATTCTGCGCGATGTGATTCGGCCCTGGGACCCCTTGCGCATGTCGTTCTTGCCAACCGCCTCTTTGCTCGCCCGCTGTCTCGGCCTGTTGCTGATGCTCGGCGTCTACGGGTCCTCATCAACGCTTGCTCAAAGCCCGACCCCAGGTCGCGACGCCTTTGATGGCATCCGCATCGAGCTCGACCAGATCGAGGCGACCCTGAGCCGTCCGCTTCAAAGCCGCGATCTTGTGGAACTACGCCGGCGAATTGAACCGCTCCGCGAGCAGGCCAATACCCTATTGGGTGAAGTCGAGCCGAGGCTTGCTGACGCGAAAGAGCGACTCACTCAGCTTGGACCCAAGCCCGCTGACGATGCGCCCCCGGAAACCGGCGAGATCAAAGAGCAACGAGAGGCCTTGACCAAATCGGTTGCCGAATTCGATGCCCATGTCCGCCAAATCAAGGTGACCCAAATCCGCGTCGAGCAGATTTCGGATCGCATCACCGAACAACGCCGTGCCTTAGTCACAGCTCAGCTGCTCGTTCGGTCGAATTCGGTCTTCGATCCCAGATTCTGGTACGATTTGAATAATGCAATCCCGCGCGTATCCCGTGGCATTCGTAACCTGATACAAGACTGGGGCAGCCACCTCAGCGATATCGGGTTTGCGAGCTTGGTCGCTGCAGGCTCCATCGCGCTTCTCACGCTTGGCTTCATGTTGGTCGCTTATCGCTTTCTGCGAAAGCACGGCCTCTATCGAACGCCCGCCGACATCCCGGCATCGGAACTCGCCAAGGTGCTGGCTGCCTTTCGCACCGCCGCCGAGCGGTCCCTGATCGCACCTCTGGTCTTGGCGGCCGCGATGGCCATCATCGGTAGCTTTGATCTCCGCCCCGCCCGAGCGATACCCCTTGAGATCGCGCTTATTTCAGCTGTTGTCCTCGTCTCTGTGACCCGTGGGATCATGCAGGCCGTGCTTGCGCCGGGGGCCCCGGCCTATCGCCTGGTCAATTTCTCGGATCCCACCGCTGAAGCGGTTTTTCATGCCACCCGGGCCATGGCCTGGATTGCAGGCGTCGGACTGGTACTTCTGGCCCTCACCGACATCATCATTGCGCCCGTTGCCGTCACCGTCTTGCTCAATGCGCTCATCGCCCTTGGGCTTGTGATCGTCGCCCTTCGCTTTTTGCGCCAGACGACCCAGAACACGCCCTCAGTGACCGAAGATGAGCCGATAGATGTGGTCACCCAGGCTTTCGGCTGGATAAGGCCCACTCTTTGGCTCGTGCTCGCAGGCGTGATCGCAGCCCTTGTTGCCGGCTATGTGACGCTCGGTTCCTTCATCGCGACCCGCATAGGCACCGCCATCGTCATTTCAGCCCTCACCGTACTGTTCTTGCGCCTTCTCGATGCGCTTATTGCCGAAACCTTCTCCGTGGCGTCGACGCGCGCACGCAGGCTTGCCGCCTCGGTCGGCATCAGCCCGCGCCCTTGGGAGCTCGTCGGCACGTTGCTGGCGGGTTTGATCCGAGTCGGTATTCTCTTGATTGCCGCGCTCATTGTCTTCGGCCCCTGGCGCCTTGGCGGCGTTGATTCCGGGCTTGATGACATGGTCCTCGGCATGCGGCTCGGCGACCTCCGTAACACCGCCGTTGCCATCCTCGGCGCCGGCATCATCCTCGCTGCCGGCTTTTTCCTCGTGCGCGCGGTGCTGCGCTGGATCCGCGAACAGGTCTTGCCGCTCTCGGGCATGGACTCAGGTCTGCAGAACTCGGTCTCGACCATCCTTGGCTATGCCGGTGTAGCCTTGGTTATCGGGCTTGGGCTCCGGCAATTGGGCCTCGACCTCTCAAACCTTGCCATTGTCGCCGGTGCGCTCTCGGTCGGCATCGGCTTTGGTCTCCAATCCATCGTGTCGAACTTCGTCTCTGGCCTCATTCTCCTCGCAGAGCGCCCCATACGCGTCGGCGATTCTATCGTCGTGCGCGGTGAAGAGGGCTATGTGCGCAAGATTTCGGTGCGCTCCACCGAGATCGAGACCTTTGAGCGCGCAACCGTTATCGTCCCGAACTCAGATCTCATTTCCGGCGTTGTCAAAAACTGGACCCACACCAACAGCCAAGGCCGCGTGATTGTGCCGGTCCGTGTCGCCTATGACTCAGACGCTGATTTTGTGCGCAACGAATTGATTGCGGCAGCCCTTGAGCAGCCCCACATCATTCGTGCCCCTCCGCCACGGGTCTTCTTGATCCGCTTCGGTGACACTGGCCTTGAATTCGAACTGCGCTGCATCGTGGACGATGTCGATAAGGGGCTCTCCACAAAAAGCGACCTGCATTTGGCAATCCTTCGGCGCTTCCGCGATGCCGGCATCATCATCGCGCCGCCGGAACAACGCGTTCAGACGCCGCCTACCCCCGCGTTGCCCGCGCCCGGCGCTGAGCTCAAATCGACCTAACCCGGGCTCCGTAATCCTGTCGATTAGACAACAACGCTTTCAGAGCGAGTTCAGTGGCGCCCTGCCACTGTTCCCTCTATCCGCGGAATAGGTCGCGACCAACCGTCGCCGACACCCCCGGATGGGCAGCGCCAGAACGACGCTGTTCCGTTCAACCAAAGCCGAGAACTCGGCCCGTCAACCGCATCTGGAATGCGCGGTCGACACGGGGGATGACATGAACCACATCGACATTCGCACGCTTGAAAACGACGCTCTTGCGCGCTCATCCGTTCTCGTCGGCGAGACGCGTCCAGACTTTCTGCGCGATGAGGTTTTGGCGGACCTCCTGCTTGCCACGGTTGCCGCCCATCCCGACCGGATCGCGATGATCGAAGGTGAGCGCAGCTTCACCTTCAGCGAGGTCGAAGCACGCTCCCGCCGGATTGCTCAAGGCTTGATCGCGCGTGGCATCGGCCCCGGTGACGTGGTCGGTTTGTGGATGCCGCGCGGGACAGCGCTTCTTATTGCTCAGATCGGCATCACTCGGACGGGTGCCGCCTGGCTCCCCTTTGATGCGGAAGCCCCGGTCGAGCGGATCGCGGAATGCCTTGTGGATGCAGAGGCGAAGGGTCTCGTGACCAATGACCCCGGCAAGGCCCGCGCAGAAGCCCTCGGCTTGACCGCTTTTACCAGCGCCGATCTCGCCCTTCGCGACGACACGCTCCCCGTGCCCGCCCGGCCGGTCGGCCTCACGTCGGATCACCCCGCCTATTTGATCTACACGTCAGGCTCCACGGGCGTGCCGAAAGGCATCGTGATCACCCACGCCAATATCTGCCACTTCCTGCGTTCCGCGAACGCGATCTACGGCATCAATGCAGACGATGTGGTCTTCCAGGGGGCATCGGTTGCCTTCGACCTCTCCATGGAAGAGATCTGGATCCCCTACATGGTCGGCGCGACCCTCATCGTCGCCTCGCCGGAGGTGATGGGTGACACTGATCGCCTCGTTGATATGCTTGATGCCCACCGCGTCACGGTGCTCGACACCGTACCGACGCTGCTTGCGATGCTGCCGCGCGACGTGCCCTCGCTACGCGTCATCATTCTGGGCGGCGAAGCCTGCCCGCCGGCCATTGTGAACAAATGGGCCGGGCCCTCGCGGCACCTTTTCAACTCTTATGGCCCAACCGAAGCAACCGTCGTTGCGACCATTGCCGAAGTCGCCATTGGCGAACCCGTCACCATCGGCACGCCGATCCCGAATTACACTTGCTATGTGGTGGACCCCGAAACCCTCGGGCTGCTCCCGGCAGGCGTCGAAGGTGAACTCCTCATTGGCGGGCCCGGTGTCGCGCGCGGCTATCTCAAGCGCGACGACCTGACGGCTGCGAAATTCATCGCTAATCCCTTCGTGAGCAATGAGGGCGATACCACACTTTATCGCTCAGGCGATGCGGTGAAGATCGACGATCTCGGCCGCATTCAGTTCCTCGGCCGAATCGATGATCAGGTAAAAATTCGCGGCTTCCGCGTCGAACTCGGCGAGATCGAAGCGCGTCTTCAGAGCCTTGATGGCATCACCCACGCGGCTGTGGTGCTACGTCGCGACGATGGCCTCGACCGTTTGGTCGCCTTCGTGGTGGTGACACCGGGCACCGAGCCAGATAGCCGCGCTATCCGACGCACGCTGTCCGACAGCTTGCCGAGCTACATGATCCCATCGCGTTTCGAGACTGTTGTCAGTCTGCCGAAGCTGACGTCAGGCAAGATTGATCGCAAGGCCCTGAAAGTCGCCCCGCTCGCTTTGATCGAGGCGACCGCTGAGGAAGAGCCGGCAAGCGAAGCCGAAGCCGTGCTGGTTGCCGCCGCAAAGAAGGTGTTTCCCGGCCAACCTATCGGGCTTGAGGCCGATTTCTTCACCGAAATGGGCGGTCACTCGCTCATCGCCGCCCGCTTCATCGGCCACGTCCGGGAGGACGCGCGCTTTGCTGGCCTCACCCTGCAAGACGTCTACGGCTCGCGCACCATTCGCGCCATGGCATCGGCCGTTGAAAGCCGGGGTGTGGCCGCCCTCCGCGACCTCTCGTTTGAAGCGCCCCCGCTTATGCGCCGCATCCTCTGCGGCATCGCGCAGGCGGTGACCCTTCCCTTGATCCTGTTCTTCACCGCCGCCCAATGGCTTGGGGTCTTCGTCGTCTTCCAAATGCTCGACGGTGAAACACTTGGCCTTCTCGGCCAAGTGGCGACACTGCTCGGCGTCTATGTGGCGATCATGATCTCGACCGGGCTCATCGGCATCGCTGGGAAATGGCTCGTTCTCGGCCGCACAAAGCCGGGCGTCTATCCGCTTTGGGGCGTCTATTATTTCCGCCTCTGGCTCGCCACGCGTTTCATCTCGCTGGTTCGCGCCAAATGGTTTCAGGGCACGCCGGTCATGCGGGTGTTCATGCGCATGGTCGGCGCCCAAGTCGGCAAAGACAGCATCATTTCGGATTTCGATGCCGGCATGATCGACCTCATCAGCATCGGCGATCGCGTGACCACCGGCGCCAAGACCAAATTCGCCAATGTCGAGGTGATCGGCGACAAGATCCATGTCGGCCGAATCGTCATTGCTGACGATGTCTATACCGGCACATCGTCAGTCATCGCTGGCGGTGTCACCATCGGACGCGGCGCGGTGGTTGGCGATTTGACCGCTGTTCACGCCGACACGGCTATCGGCGAATTCGAGCGCTGGGAGGGATCGCCTGCGAAGAAAGTCGGCGATGTAGATCCCACTTCGCTCACTCCCTTTGCAACCGCCAGCCGCCTGCGCAAAGCGGTGATGGCCGCGCTTTACGTGGCCGCACTCCTCGTCATCCCGCCCATTGGCCTCTTGCCGATTTTCCCGGCCTTCTGGGTCTTCGACAATATGGATCTGGTGATCTCCGGCTTCACCAAGGCCGACACCATGCTCTATCTGCCGCTCATCACTTACCCGACAGCTGTGGCGCTCATCATCGTCACTGTGCTCCTCGTCGTCGCGATGCGCTGGGTCATTCTGCCCACCCGCCTCCAGCCCGGCACCTATTCAGTCCATTCCTCCGTCTATTTCCGCAAATGGATGTTGGGCCTAGCGACTGAGGTGAAGCTTGAGACCCTTTCCTCGCTGTTTGCGACCCAGTTCATGCGCATCTGGTATCGGATGATGGGTGCCAAGATCGGTCGTGGTTCCGAAATCTCGACGAGCCTAGGCGGTCGCTATGACCTCGTCGACATCGGGGAGAAGAACTTCATCGCGGATGAGGTGATCCTGGGCGACGAAGAAATCCGCCGCGGCTGGATGGTCCTTGAAATGGTCCATACCGGCAATGGCGTATTCGTCGGCAATGATGCCGTCGTGCCGCCGGGAACCGTGATCAGCGACGGCGCTCTCCTCGGCATCAAGTCGCTGCCGCCGACAAGCCTCAGGATTGGCGCCTATGAGACCTGGTTTGGTTCGCCGGCCATCGCTTTACCGGTGCGCCAGCGGGTCGATGCCGACACGCGCTTCACCTATGAGCCGAGCCGGGTGCGGAAACTGGCCCGCGGCCTGTTTGAAATGGCCCATACCGCCATTCCCACAGCGCTCTTCATGTCGCTCGGCTATGCAGCCGTCACTGTAATGGAGAGCCAGATCGAAGAGTCGCGTTGGCTGGAAGTTCTCGGCTTCTTCATCTTCGCGTCCGTTGCCATTCCCCTCACCATGACCTTCATCACGGCGGGCCTCAAATGGGCGATGATGGGCGCCTATAAGCCCACCATGAAGCCGATGTGGTCGTTCTGGGCGATGCGCACCGAGGCAACCGCCGTGCTCTATTGGGGTCTCGCCGGTAAAGTGTTCTTGGAGCCCCTGCGTGGCACGCCGTTCCTGCCCTGGGTGCTGCGCCTCTACGGCACCAAGATCGGCCGTGGCGTCTATATGAACTCGACCGACATTACCGAGTTCGATTGCGTCACCATCGGCGACCACGCTGCCATCAATGCCATGTCGGCACTGCAAACCCACCTCTATGAGGACCGCGTGATGAAAATCGGTCGCGTGGCCCTTGGTCGGGGCGTCACGGTTGGTGCGGGCGCAACGGTGCTCTATGACACCAAGGTTGGCGATTTCGCCCAACTTGGACCGCTGACCGTGGTGATGAAGGGCGAGAGCATCCCGGCGAATTCCATCTTCGTCGGCGCACCCGCCCAGCCGGTGACGACGTGAGTGTGGGAACCCTTCAATCGGAAAGCGCGAGAGCGCTTTCCTTGGCGGAACTTGTGCTGTCGACGGAGAACGGGACCGACATCATCGCGCTTGATCGACGCCAAGCTCATATCGCAGCCGCGCTTGTTGAGATCACGCTGTCGCCGAGTGAAACTCAGCATCTCCGGTCACTTCGCCACGATGTCCGCCGAAGCGAACTCCAAGCACGGCGGGCGCTGCTACGGCATCTTGTTGGTCATCGCTTGGGCGTGCTGCCGGAGGACGTCGCAATTGAGACGGGATATGAGGGCGCACCCAGCCTTATCGGTCATCCTCTCTTCATTTCAGCGTCGAGCCGCGAGCATTGCGTCGCAGCCGCGATCTCCACGGAACCGGTAGGCATCGATGTCGAAGGGCTGATCCCCCTCGATGCCATCCCGCGCGCGCTGATGCATCCCGGCGAGATCGCATTCGTCGATGAACAGCCGATCGCTGACAGGCCAAAAGCCGCAGCCCTCCTTTGGGCAGCGAAGGAAGCTGTTTGGAAAGCCGCAACAATGCCGCTCAGCCGCGACCCCGCAAGCTTTCAGGTCGTGATCGACAGCGGGCGGGTGACGGTGGCCGGCCAAGGCCTTGAGCGGCTCACTGGCACGGTCACCTGGCGCAGCGATCTTCAGTCCGCGCTTGCCGTCGTCACGATGGCGCGCGCATGAGGGCGGCACGCATCAGCCGCAGGGCATCGTCGCTTGCCCATTCGGCGGGACCAGCGAGATAGCCGAGCTCGCATCCCTTCGCATCGATCAACACCGTGGTGGGCATGCCAAATGCGCGACCCGCCACCTTCAAATCCTGGAAGATCTTGCCGGAAGTGTCCGAGTAATTGACCAGGGCTTTGATCTGGGTCTCCTCCCAGAAGGCGCGCATCCGCTCCGCATTGCGTGCGGTGTCGATGGACACCGTAACCACCTCAAAGCCGCCATCGCCGAGGCTTGCCTGGAGTTTATCGAGCGCAGGCATTTCGTGCCGACAGGGCGCGCACCAGGTCGCCCAGAGATTGAGGAGCACGGCCTTGCCCTTGAGGTCCGACAGTTTGAGGTCGCGCCCGTCGGGCGCCTTGAAG
>JBAWYY010000031.1:0-13485 GCA_037143285.1 Alphaproteobacteria bacterium
CGTCTTGCTCTGCGAAAAGAGCGTCCGGGGCTGGTCGGCATCAATATCGGACCCAACAAGGATACCGTGGATCAGGTTGCCGACTATGGCCTCTTGGTGAAGCGGTTGGCACCGCTCGTCTCCTATCTCTCTGTCAATGTCTCCTCGCCTAACACGCCGGGGCTTCGCGATCTTCAGCAGGCGAGCTTTCTCGACGATGTCTTGGCAAGCGTTTTGGACGCGCGTGCCGAGGTCGGCTCGTCCGCACCGGTTCTGGTCAAGATCGCGCCCGACCTTTCGCTCGAGGGACTCGATGACATGGTCACCATCTGTCGCAAGCGGCAGGTCGACGGCATGATCGTCGCGAACACGACAATTGCGCGCGATCCCTCGTTGCGCGATCAGGCGACCGCTAAGGAAGCCGGCGGCCTTTCAGGGGCGCCGCTGTTCGATCGCTCCACCCGCATGCTGGCCGAAACCTATGTTCGGGTCGAAGGGCAGTTCCCGCTCGTTGGTGTTGGCGGGGTCTCAAGCGCGGAAACGGCTTTTGCCAAGATCACGGCGGGCGCGAGCCTCATTCAGCTCTACACCGCCCTGATCTATGAGGGCTTTGACCTTGTCGACACGATTAAAAAAGGCCTTGTCTCGCGCCTGAAGCGCGAGGGCTTGTCCTCGATTTCAGAGGCTGTCGGGCGCAATGTCGAGGCCTGGCGGCTTCAGGCTTAACTTGATTTAGCCAAGCAAACTCGCGCCGAAATTCTGGCTCGGGTCCATATCGGAGGTGAGGCGGCCTGTGGGCTCTGCAGCCCAGCCGCCGGTGCGCTTCAGCCACCGGCCCGATCCGGGGGAGGCCTTCAGCGATCCGCCGGCAATCACCTCACGCCCGCGCACCAGCACGGTTTCCGGCCATCCCTTGACGGTGCGCCCAGCGAAGGGCGTGAAGCCCGTGAGGTCGTGGATCATTTCGTCCGTGATCGTCACTTCGCGGTTTGGATCCCAAATCGCGATATCGGCATCCTTGCCCGGCGCAATTTCGCCCTTGGTCTCCAAGTTGTAGATCGAGGCTGGATTGGTCGCAGTCAGCGCCACAAAGGCTTCGAGCCCGCGCCCATCGAATTCCGGGCGCCCCTTGGACACCATGGCGTCGAAAAGAAGTGGGAGGCGCACTTCAAGACCTGGCAGCCCATTGGCGATTTGCTTGAAGGTCGGGTTTGGGCCAGCCGAGAGTTTGCCGGTGGCGTCGAAACGATAGGGCGCGTGATCGGAGGTGACCGTTTGGAGGTCGCCGAGCGCCAGGGATCGCCACAGGGCGTCTTGATCGGCTTGTTCGCGCGGCGGCGGCGAACACATCCATTTGGCGCCCTCAAGACCGGGCTTGTCGAGATCATGCTTGGTCATGAACAGATATTGCGGACAGGTCTCGGCGAAAACCTTCAATCCGCGCCCCCGCGCCTCACGAATGACGGCCGCCCCTTCAGCGGTCGAGACGTGAAAGATCATGATCGGCTGGTCGATCAACTCGCTCATCAAAATGAGCCGGGTAAAGGCTTCCGCCTCCGAACCGCGCGGATGGCTGATCGAGTGGAATTTCGGCGCGACATAGCCTCTCTCCACCAGTTTCTTGCCCATCCAGGCGATCATGCCGTGGTTCTCGGCGTGAACACAGACCATGGCGCGGGCTTTGCGGGCGGCGAGCAACACATCGAGCAGGGGCTCGTCATCGACCTTGATCAGATCATAGGTCATGAAAATCTTCACCGACGCGTGACCCTCGCTGATCAGAGCGGGGATATCGGTTTTGATGGTTTTCTCGTCCGGATTCGCAACGATCATATGGAAGGCGTAGTCGATCACAGAGCCGCGTTTTGCGAGCACCGCATAGTCGTCAACGACCTGGCGCAAATCTTTGCCGCGATGCTGGGCCGCAAAGGAGATGACCGTGGTGGTGCCGCCATAGGCAGCACTTGTCGTCGCGCTCTCAAAACTATCCGCATTCATGATGCCGGCCGCCGAGAGCTGCTCGATATGGCTATGTGTATCGACCCCGCCCGGCAGCACCAGTTTACCCCTGGCATCGATCACCCGCTTGCCCGTGAGGCCAAGCCCAATCGCGGCGATGGTCTCGCCCTGAACGGCGACATCGGCCTTAAAGACCCCGGAAACACTTGCCACCGTGCCGCCTTGGATGACGAGATCGTAGTCGGACATGCCTCACCTCAATGGATCGCGACTGGACAGTTTGGCCGCGTGCGCGATGATAGGCAGAACCTGAGCCCGCAAGGAACACCATGTCACGCAGAGCCCGCATCCTCGTCGTCAATCCCAACTCCAACGAGGCCGTCACCCAGGGTCTGCGCGACGCGGTCAAATGCCTCACCTTCGCCGATGGCCCGGAGATCGTCTGCGAAACGCTTGCCGAGGGCCCTTTCGGGATCGAGACGCAGGAGCACGTGGAAAGCGTCTCACTGCCGCTACGCCGAAAAGTCGAAGCGACCAACGACGCCGATGCTTTCATCATCGCCTGTTACTCAGACCCCGGACTGCATATTTGCCGTGAGGGTACGAGCCGACCGGTCTTTGGCATCGCTGAATCAGGCGTGCTGGCAGCTCTTGCGCGCGCAGAGCGGTTTGGCGTCATTGCCATCAAGTCGCGCTCTATTCCCCGCCATATCCGTTATCTCCGCCAGATGGGGCTGACCGACCGATTGGCCGGCGAGCGCCCCTTGGAAATGTCGGTTGCGGAAACAGCATCCGGCGACAAGACGCTCGACCGCATGATCGCGATCGGTCGCGAATTGAAAGAGCTGGATGGTGCCGGCGCCATTGTGATGGGTTGCGCCGGCATGGCTCGTCACCGCAAACCGCTAGAAGAAGCCCTTGGCATTCCCGTGATCGACCCGACACAGGCGGCCGTTGCTCTCGCCATCGGCACGGTGCAGGTCGCCTGAAGAGTACCTAGCTGCGCGGCTTTTCGCTCCAGACCGCATAGCTCTCCCGCTTAAGCTCGAAGATCTCGCGCTGGAACGAGTAGAGATTGCCGAACAGGCGGCCGACGGGCTTATAGGCGGCCATATCGACATTGAAGCCCTCATCCATCACGTCTTCACGGACGTGAACGGCGAGAACCTCGCCGATCAGCAGTTCGCGTTGGGGACCGAAAGCAAGCGCGACGGTGCGTTTGCACTCAAGTGCCGCAGGCGCGGCAGCAAGCCTCGGCGCGGAAACATGGGTTGATTCGGCAAGCCCTAGGCCGAGGCTGCCGGGTTCCGAGACTTCAGGCGGAAAATCGATGGCCGTGAGGTTCATCGCCTCGGCCAGCGCCTCATCGACCATATTCACCACGAAATCGCCGGTTTCCCTGATATTCCGCGTGGTGTCCTTGGGCGAATGGTCGGCTTTGTGCTGAAGGCCCAGCACCACCAAGGGCGGGGCCTCAGAGAACACATTGAAGAATGAATAGGGGGCAGCGTTAGAGATGCCGGCCTTCGACCGGGTCGAGACCAGCGCGATGGGGCGCGGCACCACGAGCGAACAGAGGATCTTGTAAATTCGGTCCGGCGCAAGGCCTGCCAAGGGAATAGAGCGCATCAGGGGGATCTTTCGATGGAGAAGGGCCCAACCCTAGCCGGGCATGGCGCGATGCGTCATCAGCGTCTCGTGCTGGGCTGCCCTTCCGTAGAACTCCAAGACTGGATCACGGACTGATGTGGGTTAGGGTTTGCACCAGTTCTTCGAAACCGGGGTGTCGCCATGATCCGTGCCGTGATCGCCGCATGTACCTTGTTTCTTTCCGGCTCTCCGCTTGCGGCGCTTGAGTTCTCGCGCTCAGGCGCAACGCTGACCATGAGCGGTCCCATTCGCTCTGGCGATGAGTTCCGACTGTTTGAGATGATGCGCGGCGTTGATCTCACATCGATCCGTGTGGTGCGCTTGAGCAGCCCTGGGGGTCGCATCGCGCCCGCAACCGAAATCGGTCGTTACATCCGCAAGAACCGGTGGACCACACTCATCCCGGCAGGGGCGCGCTGTTCCAGTGCCTGTACCCTATTGTTCTCAAGCGGCGTGCGCCGCCACTATGTCGGCGGTAATTTTGCCGATGGTCAGGTGCCGCGCAACGGCTTCACCGGGCTTGCCTATCACGAAGGAAATGCCCCGTTGTCACGAGACGCCAATCGCTATTCCGGGGCAGCAACCAATGCCATGATCGGGATGTATTATGAATTTGGAACGCCGCGAGCGGCCGAACTCGTGACTAAGGCGCCGCCTGACCGATTCTGGCGCATATCCGGCACGACCGCTTTGGCTCTTGGGATAGCAACCAGCCTATCGCCACCCTAAGTTCGCCTCATTCACCGAATGATGCCGGAACGCAGCGCTTTTGCGACTGCATGCGGCCTGTTGAGCGCGCCGAGCTTGTGTCTTGCGCTGTCGAGGTGAGCCTTCACTGTCTCGGGCGACACGCGCATCAGCACCGCAATGTCTTCGGTCGTCTTACCCTCCGCGGCCCAGGCGAGTGCTTCGACCTCACGAGGTGAAATCGCGTCGAGATCGGCTAAAGGGTTAGGCCCGAAGGATTCCGCGACCTTGAGATGGAGATAGTTTGCGGCAAGAACCGCATCCCGCGCGAGCTCAGGTTTGCGATCGCGCCAGGCGCGGTCGTTATCGCCGCTCGTGAAGGAGACGAGCGCCCAAAGGCCTTGGGCTGGTCCGCGCACGGGCACGGTGAGACCTTGATGGCCAACGCCTGCATCCCTTGCCTCAGCGAACATTTGCACGACGCGCGGTGACCGTTTCGGCAGGCCGGCCCAGTCCAGCGGCAAGAGAGAACGTACGCCGAAGTTAAAGACAGGGTCGACCTGCACATAGTCCTGCCCTTTGTAGTGGGCGACCCATTCCTCGGAATAGGTGAGCAACAAATAGGGATCGTGGAAACTGTGCGAGGGCATGACCGGCGAGTGGTAGACAATATTGGTCAAGCCCAGACGATCACGCAGGCCCTGCACCAGCCCGCGCAGGTCGACGCCTGCCCCTTCGCGCTCGAAAGCCTGGATTTCCTCGACATGCCAGCCCGCGAGTTCCATCCCACCCTCGGGCCGGTCGCGATATTTGCCCAGGCGAGAACTTTAGGAGATCGAAAAAATATAGGCAATATTTCTTATATAGGGATTCGAGGTTGTATTTTGAGGTATCCGGTTGCAAATCACGTCGATTAATTGGAGATTCTGCGGCGTTGCGACGCACCCCCATGGCACGGGAGGCTGTCATGCACCACCTTATGTTTGCCACGAAAGTCGCCGATGACTGGCGACGTCGGACGCGCGCGTGCCCCGCGCTGCGATTGCCCAGAGGATGCTAAGGTCATGAACCAACAGGAACGCGACATCATCGCCGGCTTGTTTGAGAAGATGAAGCCTGCGGAAGCCCAGGCGCGCGACCCCGAAGTCGACGCGTTTATCAAAGAGCGTCTGACCCAGCAGCCCGCTGCGGTCTACGCAATGCTCCAGTCCATCTATGTCCAGGAACAGGCCGTTTCCCACCTGCAGCAGCAGACCCAGGCCATGCAGGCCGAGATCGCTGCGCTCCAGGATCAGGTTGCCCGCGCGCAGCAATCATCGGGTGGCTTCTTGTCGAGCATTTTCGGCGCTAAGCCCGCCGTTCCCTCCGTGCCGCCCCGTCCCATGGGTGGTCCGATGGGCGCTCCTATGCCGCCGCAAGGTCAGCCGATGCCGATGCAGGCCGGTCCCTGGGGCGGTCAGCCTCAGCCCGGTATGCAGCCGGGTCCTTGGGGTGGTCAGCCGCAGCCAGGCATGCAGCCCGGCCCGTGGGGCGCACCTCAGCAGCCGCAGCGTCAGGGCGGCGGCTTCCTCGCCACCGCCGCAACGGCTGCAGTCGGTGTCGCCGGTGGTATGCTCTTGGCCAATGCCGTCTCCGGCATGATGAGCGGTCATGGTGGGTCGCAGCACGCAGCGGCAACGCCCGTCCCGCAACCCAATCCCCAGACCGCGCCGGCTGACAGCGTCATCGGCGACAATGGCGGTTACAACGGCGGCTATGACGGGGGCTCGTATGACGCCTCCGCCTATGACGACGGTGGCTATGATTCGGGCGGCGGCTACGACGACGTTTGATCGCTGTTGAATTGATAGGGCGGCCGTCCCGGACTTCTGTTCGGGCGGCCGCTTTTTTATGTCGGTATCAATCAGGGCTAGACAGCGTCTAGGCCCGATGGCATCACCCTCAAAGGCTTTGGGGGACATGATCGCGCGATGAAGACCTTCCTGCTGCGCTTTTTCACCTGGTGGAACGGCCAAACCTTCGGGTTGCAATACACCCTTTGGCGCGATGGCGTTTTTGTCGGCGAGGATGAATCCGGCAATCGCTACTTCCGGTCACGGTTCAAAAAAGATCCCGCACTCGGTCATGAGCGCCGTTGGGTCGTTTATAATGGCGAAGCTGACGCCTCAAAGATCCCGCCGGGTTGGTGGGGTTGGATGCATCACCGCTCCGAAACGCCCCCCACTGAAGACAATTATGTGCCGCGCCCCTGGCAAAAGGGCCATCTCCCTAACATGACCGGTTCAGCTCTCGCCTATCGGCCGAAGGGCTCGACTTTGAGTTCAGGGCATCGGCCGCGCGCATCGGGCGACTATGAGGCCTGGACGCCGAAAGCGTGACGGGGCGCACCTCGGCTTGGTTCTGCCATGATCACCATGCTAATGACCGCGTCCGTGCGTTAGGCGGCCTTTGCTGAGTCGTGCCCTGGGAAATTGAATGATCGTGCGCCTGCTCCCGATGACCTTCGCCACAGCCCTTGTGGCTGTGGCCGCTCAGCCGGTCCTTGCCCAGCTGCAGCTTGGCCCGCCCGGCGCCCAAACTGCGCCAACACCCCAGGGGCAGCGTCCCCCGCCGGCCGGTCAGCCGCAGCAGCCGGGACAGCCGCGCCGACAAGTGCGTCCGGCCGCACCCTCCGATACGCCTGCGTCCGCCCAGCCCGATGCTCCCCGCGAGAGACGCCAGGCGCTGCCGGGTGACACCGTCGCGCCTGCCGCGGACGAAACCGTGATTGCGCCGCCGCGCCAGCGGATCAGCAATCCCACAACGGTTTTCTCAGGTCTCGACAAGATCACCGGCCGCATCATCGCCTTCGATGTCGCGATCAATGAAACCGTGCAGTTTGGCGCGCTCCAGGTCACGCCGCGTGTTTGCTACACGCGACCGCCCACCGAGACGCCGCAGACCACGACTTTCGTCGAGGTCGAGGAAGTGACGCTCAACGGCGAGGTCCGGCGTTTGTTTTCGGGGTGGATGTTCTCGGCAAGCCCGGGTCTGTCTGGGGTCGAGCACGGCGTCTATGACGTCTGGCTGACGGACTGCAAACAATCAGCTCCGGTTATCACAAATCAGGGGCAGGCGGCCCCCGCCGACCAACCGGCAGCGCCGCGGCGATAAGCCGCAGCGACGAGTTGATCGATTTGCATCAGGCCTGATGGGCGTCATAGCCGCCTGCAGTGACCGCTTTCGACAAGGCCTCAACCGACACGCTGGTGTCAGCTTCTACGCGACCGCTCGCGAGATCGACCTTCACGACAGCCTGCGGATCGACGCGTCGAATAATCGCCTCAACCGACTTGGCGCAGCCGCCGCACGTCATCCCGTCAACTTTCAAGATCACCATTTTAGTTCTCCTGCTCACTCTCAATGTGTGGATGGGCGGGGAGTGGCGCAATGGCGCGAATTCCCTTGGGAGCGTGATGTTTGGTCCACAAGACTTTATGGTCAGTCGCTAAGGCGGCATGCTGGCGTTGCGCGACCCGTTTGCCTGTGCTAACGGACGCGCGGCTTCCAGGGGGGTGCGCGTCCGCGTGTGCCGCCCGAACCACAAATTCCCAGTCGAGCCAACGGTTTGGGTGCCGCTTTCCGGAATTCCGGGCATGCGCACTAAACCTGCGGGTTCGACATAGAATGCGAGAGAGACGCGGTGGCTGGCGCAGAACAGATGGTGACGGGCATGGCGGGGCGTTACGCCTCGGCTTTGTTCGACTTGGCGACCGAGACCGGGACCGTCGATGCGGTGTCCGCAGACCTTGCCCGGTTCCAGGCGCTCATCGACGGCGCGCCGGACCTCGCCCGCTTGGTCAAGAGCCCGGTGTTCTCGGCCGATGAGCAGTCCCGAGCGATCGAATCGATCCTCGACGCTGCTAAAATCGGTGGCCTCGCCGGCAACTTGATCAAAGTTGTGGCCAAGAATCGCCGCCTTTTCGCGATTGAGGGCATCGTTCGGGCCTATACGGCGCTTGTCGCCCAGGCTAAGGGTGAGGTGACGGCTGACGTGACTGTCGCCGAAGCTCTCTCCGACAAACAATCCAAGGCTCTCGTTGAGGCGCTGAAAAGCGTTCTCGGCAAGGAACCGAAGATCAATGAGAAGGTGGACCCGGCCATTTTTGGCGGACTCATCGTTAAGGTGGGTTCCCGAATGATCGACACTTCTCTTCGCACCAAATTGAACAGCATCAAAACCGCCATGAAAGAGGTCGGCTGATGGATATCCGCGCCGCAGAAATTTCCGCGATCCTGAAGGATCAGATCAAGAACTTCGGTCAAGAGGCCGAGGTCTCTGAGGTCGGCCAGGTTCTCTCCGTCGGTGACGGTATTGCCCGCGTCTACGGGCTCGACAACGTCCAGGCGGGCGAAATGGTCGAGTTCGGCAATGGCGTTCGCGGCATGGCCTTGAACCTCGAAGTCGACAATGTCGGTATCGTGTTGTTCGGCGCCGACCGCGAGGTCAAAGAAGGCGACACCGTCAAGCGGACCAAGTCGATCGTCGACGTGCCGGTTGGCAAAGGCCTCCTTGGCCGCGTCGTCGACGCGCTCGGCAACCCCATTGACGGCAAGGGCCCGATCGTTGCGACCGAGCGTCGCCGCGTCGACGTGAAGGCCCCGGGCATCATCCCGCGTAAGTCGGTGCATGAGCCGATGGCGACCGGCCTCAAGTCCATCGACGCGCTGATCCCGATCGGTCGCGGCCAGCGCGAGCTGATCATCGGTGACCGTCAGACCGGCAAGACCGCGATTGCTCTCGACACCATTCTTAACCAGAAGCCGCTGAACCAGGGCACGGACGAGGGCGCCAAGCTCTATTGCGTCTATGTCGCGGTGGGTCAGAAGCGTTCGACCGTTGCGCAGTTCGTGAAGGCGCTCGAAGAGAACGGCGCCTTGGAATATTCGATCATCGTCGCTGCCACCGCCTCTGATCCTGCCCCGATGCAGTTCCTGGCGCCGTTCTCCGGCTGCGCCATGGGCGAGTTCTTCCGCGACAACGGCATGCACGCGGTCATCATCTATGACGACTTGTCGAAGCAGGCCGTCTCTTATCGTCAGATGTCACTGCTGCTCCGCCGCCCGCCGGGCCGCGAAGCCTATCCTGGCGACGTGTTCTATCTCCACTCCCGCTTGCTCGAGCGCGCCGCCAAGATGGGCGATGCCGCGGGCAATGGTTCGCTGACCGCGCTGCCGGTGATCGAAACCCAGGCCAACGACGTGTCGGCCTATATCCCGACCAACGTGATTTCGATCACCGACGGTCAGATCTTCCTTGAAACCGACCTGTTCTATCAGGGCATCCGCCCGGCCGTGAACGTTGGTCTCTCGGTGTCTCGCGTTGGCTCGTCAGCGCAGACCAAGGCGATGAAAAAGGTCGCCGGCAAGATCAAGGGTGAACTCGCTCAGTACCGCGAAATGGCGGCCTTCGCTCAGTTCGGCTCCGACCTCGATGCCACGACCCAGCGCCTGCTGAACCGCGGCTCGCGTCTGACCGAACTCTTGAAGCAGCCGCAGTTCTCGCCGCTCAAGATGGAAGAGCAGGTTTGCGTAATCTGGGCCGGCACCAACGGCTATCTCGACAAGCTGCCGGTGACCCGCGTTCGCGCCTTCGAGGACAGCTTGCTCGCCAAGCTCCGTGCCGAAAAGACGATCCTCGACGCGATCCGGACTTCTAAGGACCTCTCCGACGATACGGCTGCAAAGCTGAAAGCGACGGTGGAGAGCCTGTCGGCCTCCTTCACCTGAACTGGAGTGTTATGAGTTACGTTGCGGCCAGCCTTGGACCCGGAGAAGAGATCGTGCACCAAGCATCGATCCATTGGGTGGTCTATGCGCGTCCCGTTCTCGCCCTCGTGGGTGCGGTGGCCATCACAGCGATCGATCTCCAGATCGGTCTTGTGGCGGTGGGATTGGCAGCAGCGTGGTTAGGTTTGGCTTGGTTTTTGACGCGTGCGACGGAGCTTGCGGTTACGACACGCAAGGTCGTTGCAAAGTGGGGCCTGATTGCCCGGTCAACCATCGAGCAACGTTTAGAAAAGGTCGACTCTATCTCCGTCGACCAGAGCGTATTGGGACGTGTTTTGAACTTCGGCAACGTGACCATTCACGGAACCGGAATTAATGCGACCCCGATCCGCTTAATCGCTGATCCGCTGACGTTCCGCCGCAAGGTGGAACATTCGATCGAAGCCAGAAGGGACGTCGGCTAATGCCGAGCTTGAAGGATCTTAGAAATCGCATCGCCTCTGTGAAGGCGACGCAGAAGATCACCAAAGCCATGCAAATGGTGGCTGCGGCGAAGCTGAAGCGCGCTCAAACGGCAGCTGAGGCTGCGCGCCCCTATGCTGAGCGTATGGACTCGGTGCTCGCCAATCTCGCCTCTGGCGTGACGGGTGCCGATGCACCGAAGCTCCTCTCGGGCACGGGCTCCGATCAGGTGCAATTGCTGCTGGTCTGCACGGCCGAGCGCGGTCTTTGCGGCGCGTTCAACTCCTCCATTGCGCGTCTTGCTCGCGATAAGGCCAATGCGCTGATCGCCGAGGGCAAAACCGTCAAGATCTTCTGCGTCGGCCGCAAGGGCTATGACATCCTGCGTCGGACCCACGAGAAGTTCATCGTGGAGTATATTGAGTTTCGCGCGGTGCGTCAGATTGGCTACGCGCAGGCGGATGAAGTTGGCCGCAAGCTTTTGAAGCTCTATGACGACGGCCAGTTCGACGTCTGCACTCTCTTCTATTCCAAGTTCAAGTCGGTGATCGCCCAGATCCCGACGGGCCTTCAGATCATCCCGGCGCTCATCCCCGCCGGTTCGACGGCCGCTGCCCCCTATGAATTTGAGCCTGGCGAGGCTGAAATCCTCGCTGAGCTCTTGCCGCGAAACGTCTCTGTGCAGGTGTTTCGTGCGCTTCTGGAAAACGCCGCTTCAGAGCAGGGCGCGCGGATGTCCTCAATGGACAGCGCCACCCGCAATGCCGGCGAAATGATCAAGAAGCAGACGCTCAAGTACAACCGCGCGCGTCAGGCGATGATCACCAAGGAACTGATCGAGATCATCTCGGGCGCTGAAGCGCTCTGAGCCCAACCTGTTCGACTATCGAGGACCGAAAACCATGGCGAAGAAAGCGACGAGCGCAAAGACTGCCGCGAACCGGGGCAAGGTCGGCCGCATCAACCAGGTCATCGGCGCCGTCGTCGACGTCCAGTTCGACGACCACCTGCCCGAGATCCTGAATGCGCTGGAGACCATGAACCAGGGCAACCGCATGGTGCTTGAAGTGGCACAGCATCTCGGTGAAAACACCGTGCGCTGCATCGCCATGGACACCTCCGAGGGTCTCACCCGCGGCCAGGAAGTCACCGATACCGGGGTGCCGATTTCCGTGCCGGTCGGCGTTGAGACGTTGGGCCGCATTCTGAACGTCGTCGGCGAGCCGATCGACGAATCGGGCCCGGTTCTTACCACCCGCACCCGCGCCATCCACCAGCCGGCTCCCTCGTTTGCTGAGCAGTCGACGGAAGCGGAAATCCTCGTCACCGGCATCAAGGTCGTCGACCTCCTGGCGCCCTACGCCAAGGGCGGTAAGATCGGCCTGTTCGGCGGCGCCGGCGTGGGCAAGACCGTGCTCATTCAGGAACTGATCAACAATGTTGCGAAGGCCCACGGCGGCTATTCGGTGTTCGCCGGCGTCGGCGAGCGGACCCGCGAGGGCAACGACCTCTATCACGAGTTCATCGAATCCGGCGTGAACAAGAAGGGCGGCGGCGAAGGCTCCAAGTGCGCCCTCGTGTTCGGCCAGATGAACGAACCGCCGGGCGCCCGTGCTCGCGTCGCTCTTTCGGGTCTGACGATCGCCGAAGACTTCCGCGACCAGGGTCAGGACGTGCTGTTCTTCGTCGACAACATCTTCCGCTTTACCCAGGCGGGTTCGGAAGTGTCGGCGCTTCTCGGCCGTATCCCTTCGGCGGTGGGCTATCAGCCGACGCTCGCCACCGACATGGGCGCGCTGCAGGAACGCATCACGACCACGCAGAAGGGCTCGATCACCTCGGTGCAGGCCATCTACGTGCCCGCCGACGACTTGACCGACCCGGCGCCTGCCACTTCCTTCGCCCACTTGGACGCGACCACCGTGCTTAACCGCTCGATCGCTGAAAAGGGCATCTATCCGGCGGTCGACCCGCTGGACTCCACCTCGCGCATGCTCGACGCCCGCGTCATCGGCGAAGAGCACTACATGGTGGCCCGTAAGGTTCAGCAGACCCTGCAGCGCTACAAGGCCCTCCAGGACATCATCGCGATCCTCGGGATGGACGAGCTCTCTGAAGAGGACAAGCTGACAGTGGCCCGCGCCCGCAAGGTCGAGCGCTTCCTGTCGCAGCCCTTCTTCGTCGCCGAAGTCTTCACCGGCGCGCCGGGCAAGTTCGTCGACATCAAGGATACCGTGAAGGGCTTCGGCGATCTCGTTGACGGCAAGTATGACTACCTGCCGGAAGCCGCCTTCTACATGGTCGGCACCATCGAAGAAGCGGTCGAAAAGGGCCGTCGTCTCGCGGCTGAGGCCGCCTGAGCGCGATAGGGCAGAGGACGACAAACATGGCGACCTTCACCTTCGACCTCGTTAGCCCGGAGCGTCAGCTCTTCTCCGGGCCCGTCGAGCAGGTCGTCGTGCCTGGCACCGACGGCGATTTCGGCGTGCTTGCGGGTCACGCGCCCTTCGTGGCGGCGATCCGTCCGGGCATCCTGACCGTTCATGGGTCGGGTCAGCCCCAGCGCTTATTCGTTCGCGGTGGTTTTGCCGAGGTCTCAGGCTCGGGCCTGAGCGTTTTGGCTGAGACCGCAGTTCCGGTTGAGCAGCTTGATGTCGCGATGATCGACAAGGAAGTGACGAAGGCTGAAGAGGCCCTCGCCGATGCTACGAGCCAGGACGCCAAGACCAAAGCAGCCGAAGTGGTCGACCAGCTCAAGGCCGTCAAATTGGCCCTAGGGACTTTGAAGTCCACCCACTAAGGCCCCAATACTCCCAGCGGCGCCTCAGATGAAGCCGCAGGCGGCGCGCGTCGCAGCAAGCTTGTCCGCACCCATCAACGCGACAAAGCGCCCTGCGAGTTCCGGATTCGCGGAGCTTGCCACAACCGCAGCCGTATAGGTCGTCACCAAATCAAAACCATCCGGCAGCGGGGCAACCA
>JBAWYY010000032.1:0-13428 GCA_037143285.1 Alphaproteobacteria bacterium
CTATGCCGGCCTTGATCCCCGCCTCATGGGTGCCGCGTCGCTGAATGTCTTCTCCCATCTCGATGATTTGGTCGCCCGTGGCCTCGTCGCCGTGGAAGGGGCTGCCAGCCTCAACGCCCATTATCGACTTGCCGCGAGTTGATCGACGGCGGTTCCCGCTCGACGGCGCCCGCTCTGCCGTTCGATCTCACGCGCCGTCGATGGGAAGCGCTGTTGTCTCTTTGATCTCTTCCATGACGAAGCTTGCGGAGACATCCTGCATCTCAATCCGGGACGTCAGCTTTTGATAAAGGCGATCATAGGCCTTCACGTCCTTCACGCGGGCGAGCAGCACGTAGTCGATCTCGCCGGCGGTCCTATAGACGCCGGTAATCTCAGGGATCGCTTGAACCGCCGCCCGAAATCGGGTTGCCCAATCCGCATCATGTTTGGCTGTGCGGATGGCAACGAAGACGGTGAGCGGAAGATCGACCTTAACGGGGTCGACCAGCGCAACTTGGGCTCGGATGAAGCCCTCCTCTTCCAGGCGTTTGAGGCGACGCCAACAGGCGTTGCGCGACAGGTTGACCTGAGCGGCTAAAGCCTCGATCGAGGCCGACGAATCGCGCTGCACGGCCCGCAAAATCGCCTTGTCGAAGTCGTCCATATCCGTCATTGGGATGAAATCTCAACATAACGCTATCGTTTGGGATTTTATCGCGATTTTTTGCTCTATCAACTCTTTTATTGGGAGCTTTTCCCGCGAACCGGGCCTCATAGTGTCACAATCATGGCCGCCCCGGAGGATCCCCCAATGCCGAAGACCCTCACGTCGAAATTCACCGACCACCCCCACGCGGTTGGTGAGAGCTACGGGGAGCATTTCGGGGTCGCCATGAGCTATTCGGGCCGCATGTTTGTGGCCTCTTTCTGTGCTTTCGTTCACGCGCTCTTGCCGTTCATGTTTGAAAAGACGGCGTCCACGATGGTTCGCAAAATGGTGGCAGACATGGACCGTCGCACGGGCCCGGCGGGCCATGTGAAACCGATGGCACAGGCCGCCGAGTAAGGCGATTTCCTCCGGGAGCGCTGCCTGCTAGAGCGGTCGTTCCAGGAGGCGAAGCATGTCTGATCCGGTCACCGTTGAAGTCACCCGTGGCACCATGGTGGAAAGCGTCCATCGGGGCGCGGCCATCGTGGTGGATGCGGATGGGGCGGTTGCCTTCTCAATCGGCGACGTTTTGCGGCCGATCTATCCACGATCAGCGATTAAGGCCTTGCAGGCCCTTCCGCTCGTGGAGTCGGGTGCTGCGGACCGTTATGGACTGACGCCTGCCGAACTCGCTTTGGCTTGCTCCTCCCATTCCGGCGAACCCGGCCATGTCGCAACCGCCGCCAGCATGCTTGCAAAGGCCGGCCGTGATGTGGCGACGCTCGAATGCGGCAGCCATTGGCCGAACCTGACCACCGGAGTGGCGCAAGCGCTCGCCCGAACAGGCGCTGAGCCCACGGCCCTCCACAACAACTGTTCCGGTAAGCATTCGGGCTTTGTGTGTCTTGCCTGCGCGACCGGGAATGACCCAAGTGGTTATGTGGGTCGCGGTCATGCGGTTCAACGCTATGTGGCGGAAGCTGTCGGCGAGGTCACCGGTGCGCCCATTGGTGAGACGACGGACTGCGGCACGGATGGCTGCTCGATCCCGACCTATGGCTTTTCGCTCACCGCGATGGCAACGGCCTTCGCGCGCTTTGGGACCGGAATTGGCCTTGAGCCTGTGCGTGCGGCAGCCGCGAAGCGCTTGCGGGCGGCCTGCGCGGCTGAGCCCTTCATGGTGGCCGGCACAGGTCGATTTTGCACGGATGTAATGGCGCTGTTTGGCGAGCGCGTCTTTGTGAAGACCGGTGCGGAAGGCGTCTTCTGCGCCACATTCCCCGACCAAGGCTTTGGCATCGCGCTGAAGTGCTTGGATGGCGCCTCGCGCGCTTCCGAGGTGATGATGGCGGCTTTGATCGCGCGGTTCGTGCCAATGACTGAGGCGCAAGCCGCAGCTTTTGCCCGTTATCGCTCGCCCATCATGAAAAACTGGAACGGGATCGAGACCGGCACGGTGCGGCCCGCCGGCGCTCTGGCTTAATCGGCCTTATCTTCCGCGATTTCGTCGGCTAGCCATTCGACCGCGTGGATCATCGCGACGTCCAGATCGAAGCTCGCATCCGGCACGAGCGGCGGTGCTGTCAGAATCGGAAGGTCGGCCATGGCGGTGTCCCGTTGCGAGACACCACCCTTGCGCCAACTTGTTAACAAGCCGCTAACGGATGCGATTTCCTGAGACGCTCAATTGGGCAAATCGACCAACACCGTCGCGCGCGAGGTCCCCGGTGACGGGCCGTTTCCATTCCATACCGAGGATGGCGCCCTTTGAAGCGCCCTGAACCAGATTGTCGGCGATGAGGGCAGCACCTGCGCCGGGGACCACCGATACTGCAATGCCAATGGGCGAGAAGCGGATGACATTGCCGGTCACCGCAACGTCGCGGAGGAACTGGCCCCAGCCCGCCCAGACGCCAGCGGTTGGCGCGCCTTCGATGACGTTTCCGGACACGGCGGCATCGGCCTCAACCGCGATGCCGATGCCCGCGCCATCATTGGGATCGGTGCCGGCCGGTCGCCGGTTGATCAGGTTTCGAATGATATTGCCGGAGATCACGGCCATGCGGCCGCCTTCCTTGAAATTGGTCGAGGAAATCCCGATCGCGGCGCCGTCGATGACATTGTTGGCGAAGAGCGCACCCTCAAAGCTGAACTCGGCATAAAGCGCGACTTCGCCGGCGGAGGTGCAGGTATTGCCGGTGACCGAGATGTTGGAGGCGCCATTGGCGCGGACGGCGGAGAACGCACAGTTGCGGATGCGGTTGCCGCGCACCATGACGTTGCCGGCGCGAAACACATTGATGCCATTGCCATTTTCTCCGGAACCACCGGCGCGCGCGGCAATGTCTTCGATACGGTTGGACTCAACGATGGTGCCGTCATCGCCCGGCGCCGAGCGCCAGACGAGAATGCCGTTGTTCGCGATGCCGCGAATGGTATTGCGCGAAATCATGAGATTGCGGCTGTCGAGCGCAAGGATGCCGGCTTCGCCCGCAGTCGAAATCGTATTGGCCTCAACCACGCCCTCAATGCCTTCGAGCACGAGACCATTGCGGGTGGAACCGGTGATCTCGCAGTTCTCAACGCGGACGTTACGGCCTTGCGAAAGCGTGATCAGGCCTCGCCGTTCGCCGAGTGGGCGCCCGCCGCCATCGATGACGATGTTCTCGATAGAGATCTGGTCGGCCCGTGAAGAGACAAGGCAATGGGCGCCACCTTGGAAGGCGAGGCGGGTCTGACCGCGAACCCCGAGCAATTGGGTGTTGGGCGGCAGGCGGACTTCGCCCACGCGATAAGTGCCGGCGGCGAGCCGCAAGGGCGTGCGTGAGCCCGCGGCTGTCTCCACCGCTCGCTGAAGCTTGGCGGTTTGATCTTCCGGCGCACTTGGCTTCAGGCCGAAATCGGCGCTGTCGAGCTCGCGTGCAGTCGCGAGGCTCGAGGCAGAGATGGCGGCGGCAGTACCGAGAAAGAGTGAACGGCGATCCAACATGGCGTGTCTCGTGGGACAGGGTGCGATAGCGGATCGCAAGCTGCGTGCCGGTGAGACTGTACCGCTTTGGGATGAAAACGCGGATCAGCGCCTAAGATTGGTCGCCATCCAGCGGACCGCTATCAGGCCGGAACGATCGAGATCATTGGCGTTCATGCGGGTCTTTGTGCTGCGCTTTTTTGGGGTTTCGCCTGAACGCGGCATGGGCACATGGATGAAGAGGGCTGACTTGATCTCGCCGGCAGCGACGGCCTTGAGCGCAAGCCCATAGGCAAAGTTGCAGAGATAGTCGCCGGCTGAGCGAGATGACCGAGCCTTTAACCCTTCGCTGGTGAGAAGGGCTGCGAGCGCCCGGGTCGATACCGATGTTGTCCGCCGTGCGGGGCCGCTGGGTTCCAGCGCGCGCGAAGTGAAGAACCGACCGCTGGCATCGGGCTTCAAGCGGTTCGTGACATTGTGGGCATTGCGCTCAATGCGGAGCACCGGCGCGCGGCCGGCAAGTCCGAACAAGAGCACTGCGTCGGGCTTAACTCGGGCGATCAGTTTGGGAAGGTCCCGCGCGACACCCTCATATTCCGTGTCGAACACGTGGGTGGTGACCTTCATGCCTTGGAAACGCGAGCGGGAAATCGTCTTCACGATCCTCCGCGTGGGGTTGGTTGCCCAGCCGGGAAAGCGGCCAAAGCCGGTGACGAGCAGGTGCTTCATTTCTGCCAGGCGGTGAGCCGCCGCACCGCCTCCTCCATCTCAGCCGTTGAACCAGCGAATGAAAAGCGGATGGCGCGCATGCCGCCATAGGGGTCGAAATCAGGGCCGGGCGTTGCGGCGACGCCGGTGTCCGCCAGCATGCGGCGGGCAAAATCCATAGCGTCATTGGTGAGGTGGCCGATATCGGCATAGACGTAAAAGGCGCCGTCAACCGGCAAGAGCTTATTGAAGCCGGCCTTCGGCAGACCGTCCAAAAGCACGCGACGGTTGGCGGCATAGCCCGCTTTGATGACGTCCAATTCCTCGGTCGCGTCAAAAGCTGCGAGCGCCGCGATCTGAGAAAGCTGCGGAGCTGAAATGAAGAGGTTCTGGCTCAAGCATTCCACCGACCGCGCAAGGCTCTCAGGCACCACCATCCATCCCACGCGCCAGCCGGTCATGCAGTAATATTTGGAGAATGAGTTGATGACGACGAGGTCGTCGGACACTTCTAAAGCGCTCGAACACTCCATCTCATAGGAAAGGCGGTGGTAGATCTCATCGGAGATGAAGCGAATGCCGAGGTCGTTTGCTGCTTCAATCAGGGCCCGCAGCGCCTCCGGCGTCATCATTGTGCCGGTGGGGTTCGCGGGGCTTGCGACCAAGAGGCCGGCCAGCGGCTTCTCCCGATGGCTTGCCTCAAGCATGGCGGGCGTAATCGCATAGCGGGTGGCGGCAGTCGTTTCGATGAAGACCACCTCGCAGCCGAGCGCCTCCAGAATGTTTTTGTAAGCGGGATAGCCGGGAGCGGCGATCGCGACCCGGTCGCCCGGTTCAAAGAGCGCGAGAAACGACAGGATGAAAGCGGATGACGAGCCCATCGTGACCGCAATACGCTCGATCGGCACTTCGACGCCATGGGCTTCAGCATAGTGCCGCGCGATGCGTTCGCGCAGATCGACTTGTCCAAGCGCCAGCGTATAGCCGATCTTTCCGGCAGAGAGTGCTTGGGCTGCCGCGTCTCGGATGGATTGCGGGGTTGCGGCTGCGGGCTGGCCGACTTCCATATGGATCACCGATTGGCCCTCCGCTTCGGCGCGGGCAGCTGCCGTCATCACATCCATGACGAGGAAGGGCGCGACGCCACCACGGCGGGTGGGGGTGAGCAGCGAGCGGGCGCGGGCCTCGCGAGACATCGTGAATCCTTAAAGTTTCCGAAGATATTGCCTTGCTTTAGCCTGTTTGAGCGATCATTCAGCGCCTCGCAAGGGGGTGATATGATCATCTGCCTCCGCTGAACGTGATGGCCGCTGCGTTGACCCCGGCGTGTTGTCGTTTCTAAGGTCTGACGATGTTACGCGCTTTGCATGCCCGGCGCTTTGCCCCCTTCTTTGTTGCCGTGGCCATTCTTGCTGCGGCGTCGCCTGCGCGCGCGCAGCAAAGCGGGCCTGGTCTTCCCATCGTTCGGGATACGGAAACGGAAAATCTGCTGCGTGAATACATTCGCCCGCTGTTTCGCGTGGCCGGTGTGGGCGGTTCCCAGACCAATGTGGTCATCGTCAATGACCGGGGCTTCAATGCCTTCGTCGCCAATGGCCGGCGCATCTTCGTCAATGCCGGCACGATCGTCGACACGAAGTCGCCCAATGAGCTGATTGGTGTTCTCGCCCATGAGACCGGCCATATTGCGGGCGGCCATCTCGCGCGCCTGCGCGAGGCGCTGGAGCGCGCTCAGGTGGTCGCCATCCTCGGCATGCTCATCGGCGCTGGCGCAGTTGCGGCCGGTGCGGCCTCGCGCAACTCCGGCGCTGGTGAGGCTGCTCCGGGTATCCTGACCGGCTCGGTGACGCTCGCCCAGCGTGGGCTCCTCTCCTATCAGCGCGGCGAGGAAGCGGCAGCCGATCGCGCGGCGATCAACTATCTCGCCGCAACCGGCCAATCCGCGCGCGGCATGATCGAGACCTTTCGCAGACTTGGCGACCAATATCTCTTTACCGCACGGCGCGCTGACCCCTATGCCATCAGCCACCCGATCCCGACAGACCGCATCTCGTCGATCGAGCCACTAGCGCGACAGAGCCCGCATTGGGCGACGACCGATCCGCCCGAACGGCAAATGCGCCATGACCTCGTCCGCGCCAAGATTGTCGGCTTTCTGGAGCCGAACGAGACCATTCTTCGCCGCTATCCGCCAAACGACAATTCGCTGCCTGCGCGTTATGCCCGCACGGTCCAGATGTTCCGGTTTGGCGACCGCAATCGCGCGGCCGCTATGGCCGACGAGCTTATTCGGGCGCAGCCGCGCAACCCGCATTTCCATGAGCTGAAGGGTCAAATTCTCTTGGAGACAGGCCAGCCGGCAGCGGCACTTCCAGCGCTACGCCAGGCGGCTCGAATGCTGCCGCAAGCAGGCCTCATCCGCATCATGCTCGGGCACGCGCTTGTGGCCTCGAACGATAATCGCGTCTTGGACGAGGCGATCCGCGAATTGCGCTTTGCTCTCCAGCGCGAGCCGGAGGCTGCCGAAGGTCACCGACAGCTCGCGATCGCTTTCGGTCGCAAGGGCGAGCGTGGTCAGGCCGATCTCGCCTCTGCGGAAGCGGCACTTCATTCCGGCGATTTTCGTGCGGCACTCACCCTTGCACGCCGTGCACAATTGCAGCTACCCACCGGGTCGCCCGGCTGGCTCCGCGCAGAAGATATCGCCAATCAACGTCCCCAACGACCCAACGGCTGAGTTTCAGCGAGGATTTGCCCGATGTTTGCCCGCCTTTTTGGATTGGTTTTTTCGTTTTTCGTGGTTGCCGGGTTGATGCCGGTCCACGCGCAGACGTCACAAGCACCCACGCCCGTGGTCTCGGCGGAAGAGCGCGCCAAGATTGAGAGCGTGGTGCGGGAATTTCTCATTCGCAATCCGGAGGTCCTGCAAGAAGCGCTCGTTGAACTGGAGAAGCGTCAGGCGCAGGCCGAGGAACAGGCCCGCGTTAGCGCGTTTTCCGACAATCGCGAGGCGCTTTATCGCGCGCCGGGCCAGATCGTCCTTGGCAACCCGCGCGGTGACGTCACCCTCGTCGAGTTCTTCGACTACAACTGCGGCTTCTGCAAAAGAGCGCTCCAAGAAACGGTCGACCTGTTAAAGGCCGACACGCGGATCCGGCTCGTGCTCAAGGACTTCCCCGTGCTGGGGCCGGGATCAGTCGAGGCCGCCCAAGTGGCTGTGGCCATCAAGAAGCAGCTGGATCCCGTGCGCTATCTCGATTTCCACCAGCGGCTGCTCGGCGGCCGTGGCCAAGCCAATCGGGCGCGCGCGCTTGAGGTCGCCCGTGAAGTAGGCGCCGACATCGCCAAGCTCGAGCGGGATATGAATGCAGCAGACGTCCGCGAAACCCTTGCCGAGAACGCGCGCCTTGCCGAGCTTCTGCGCATCAACGGCACGCCGACCTATGTGATTGGCGACGAAGTGGTGGTGGGCGCTGTGGGCAGCGCGCGTCTGCGCGAGCAGATTGCCAAGGCTCGCACCGGCTGCGGTCGCACGGCCGGCGTGTGCTGATCCGTAAGGATCAGCCGAGCCGGGTTGAGTCGGCCAACACAAGGGTCCAGAACACCCGATATTTCGAGCCAGGCCTAAACCCCGTGCCGATACCAAGACGTGTCACGGTCGGGTTGAGCATATTGGCGCGGTGGGGCGGTGAATCGCGCCACCCGGAAAAGGCCTCCGCCAGCGTCAGATAGCCGGCCGAAACGGTTTCAACGGCTGCACGGTGCGGATAGCCAACAGCTGAAAGCCGCGCCCCCACAGGGCCTGACCGCGGGGTCACGTCGTCTGCTTGGGCAAGGGCTGCGGCCTGGGTCTCGGCAACCCGCATCAAAATGGGATCGACAACAACCATGCCTCGGCTGTTGTTACGACGGTAAAGCGAGATCATTTCAGCTGCCATAGGCGCGTCGACGCGCGCGCCGGCCATGGCAAGATTGTTATAGAACGAGGGCTGCGACGAGCGGCGCACGGGTTCTTGGCTGCAGCCCGCCACGAGGACGCTCGCCGTTCCACTGAGCAAAAAACGTCGGTCGAGCAAGATTTCTGTCGGGTTCGATGACATCGCAATCTCCTCGGCGAATCGGCACTTGTTCATTCTGGGTAAAGAACTCTTAAGCAAATATGGAAACGTCGCGATAAGCGGACTCGTGGTTTGGTGCCGCGTGAGACAAGGGACTAACGGGGAATTTCAATGCCTTGGTATCGATGCGAAGCAGTGGGTGCGTCGAGTAGTGGTGGTGACAGCTTTGCCGTGACGCGCTTTGTGGAAGCTGATGAGGCCGGAATTGCGGCGCTTAAAGTGGCCAAATGCGTCGGTCGCGAACTGGTGCGCCAGGGTGCCGATCCGCTCGCAGCCGAGCGTTGCGTGAATATCGAAACGGTCGTTCGCATTGACGAAGATGAAGTGCCGGGGATTGCACCTGATATCGTCTGGCGCCGCAACGCAGCCTGAGCGCTTAAAGGCGCTTTAACAGGCCCTATTGCAGGCCTGCGACCGCCGCGCCCAAGACTGTGGCTGGCCGACGGGCCGTGCCGGCCTGCACCAGGACGACCGCACGCTCGCAACCCGCTGCAATGCGGTCCCGGCGTGAAATCGTGAAGCTCTGTGCTGTACCCGTCCATTCACCGACCGGCGTCATGGATCGCACGACGTTGCGATAGACCATGGTATGGCCACGGTTCTCGCCGCGCGAAATGGTCACGGGCGCCCGATTGACCACGCCCAGAAGGAACACCTGGGCCGGCGTATCCGCGGTAGCGATGCCGTTGGCCGCAGCCGGCAATTGGATGGTGACGGTATCACCTTTGACTTCAATGGTTACGGGCAAAGTCATGGCGCCATGTTGACCATTAGAGCTGCTGACCGCGCGCTCTATACCCTGGCGATCTGAGCCTACGACATGCGCTCCGCCGTTGACGACCATTTGGGGCGTGTAGACTTGGCGATCACCACGGACCGCCGCATAGGCCTTCTGGCGCTTGCCGTTGGCGGGGTCGGCGAGAGTGTCCTTCCAGCCGAGATAGTCCCAATAATCGACCGCAAATGTCAGCGCGATGACGTCGGTCCGGTCGGCAATCTCCGAAAGATAAGTATCGGCAGGCGGGCAAGACGAGCAGCCTTGGCTTGTGTAGAGCTCTAAGACGGCGCGAGGGCGGTCCGCGGCGGCGACACCTGTCGACATCGCAACGGCGAGGGCGACACCCCCGATCCAACGCGTGACCATCATCTCAATCCCCGACTTCTTCTTGATTAGTTTCAAGCGCCGGAATGAGTTAGCGCGCGATTCATGAAAGGGCGAGTCACGGTTGGGTGAGAACAAGTCGCATTTGGGTGAGGTGTCGTGAGGCGGTATTTCCGTGACGAATTTCTGGCTTGGATTCGTCGGCCTCATAAAAAAGCGACCGGGTGTTATCCCGGCCGCCCTTTGTCGTTAGCGCTGAAAAGCGAGATCAGGCCGCGAGATTCCGCAGCACGTAATGCAGAATGCCCGCATTTTTCACGTAGTCGATCTCTTCCAGCGTATCGATGCGGCAGAGCACTGGCACCTTGGTGGTCTTGCCCTCGGCGCTCGTGATTTCCAGCATCACTTTTTCGCGCGGCTTGACGGTCGCAAGCCCCTTGATGGTGACGCTCTCATCGCCCTTCAGCCCAAGCGTCTGCCAAGAGGTTCCTTCTTCGAAGGTGAAGGGAACAACGCCCATGCCAACGAGATTGGAGCGGTGGATACGCTCGAAGGACTGCGCGACCACGGCGCGGACGCCAAGGAGCGCGGTGCCTTTCGCGGCCCAGTCGCGCGACGATCCATTGCCATACTCGACGCCGGCGAACACCACCAAGGGCACTTTCTCGGCGCGATACTTCATGGCCGCGTCATAGATCGGCAGTTCATCCTTGGTCGGATAGTGGATGGTGAAGCCACCTTCTTTGCCGTTAGGTCCGAGCATGAAGTTGCGGATGCGGATATTGGCGAAGGTGCCACGCATCATCACTTCGTGATTGCCGCGCCGGGTGCCATATTGGTTGAAATCGGCAACCGCGACGCCGTTGTCGGTCAGATATTTGCCGGCGGGGCTCGCCGCCTTGATGGAGCCGGCCGGCGAGATGTGGTCGGTCGTGATCTTGTCGCCGAAGAGGGCGAGTACGCGGGCGCCCACTACATCGGTCACAGCCGAGGGCTTGGCGCCCATATGATCGAAATAGGGCGGGTTCTGCACATAGGTCGACTTGTCGTCCCAGGCATAGGTCTGGCCTGCGGGCACCTTGACCTTGCCCCAATTGGTGTCGCCCTTGAACACGTCGGCATATTTCGACTTGAACAGTTTCTTCGTGACGTGCTTGGCGATGAAGGCCTGGATCTCAGCCGAACTCGGCCAGATATCCTTCAGATAGACGGGCTGACCCTTCTTGTCGGTGCCGATCGGATCCTTGGTGAGATCGATCTGGACGGTGCCGGCCAGCGCATAGGCCACCACAAGTGGCGGGGAGGCGAGGTAATTCGCCTGGACGTCGGGCGACACGCGCCCCTCGAAGTTGCGATTGCCGGAGAGGACCGCAGCCGCAATCAGGCCTTGGTCATTGATGGCCTTTGAAATCTCGGCCGGCAGCGGTCCGGAATTGCCGATGCAGGTGGTGCAACCGAAGCCGACGAGATTGAAGCCGAGCTTGTCGAGGTCCTTCTGGAGGCCGGCCGAGGCAAGATATTCAGCGACCACCTGGCTGCCGGGGGCAAGCGAGGTCTTAACCCAGGGCTTCGACTTCAAGCCTTTGGCGAGTGCATTGCGGGCGAGCAAGCCCGCTGCGAACAGCACTGCCGGGTTGGAGGTGTTGGTGCAGGAGGTGATTGCGGCAATCACCACGTCGCCATGGCCGAGATCGTGAGTACGGCCTTCGACCTTAACGCGGCGGGAGAGTTCGACGGCCTTTTTATAGTCGGTTTCCATCGCCGACTTGAAGCCGGCTTCAACGGCCTCAAGCGCGACGCGGCCTTCCGGACGCTTCGGCCCGGCAAGCGAGGGGACGACCGTTCCAAGATCAAGTTCCAGCGTGTCGGTGAACACCGGATCCGGCGTTGCCTTGGTGCGGAACATGCCCTGGGCCTTGGCATATTTTTCAACGAGCGCGATGCGGGCGGATTTCCGGCCCGAGACCGTCAGATAGTTCAAGGTCTCGTCGTCAACGGGGAAGAAGCCGCAGGTCGCGCCATATTCAGGCGCCATGTTGGCGATGGTCGCGCGGTCTGCCAGCGTCATGTGGTTGAGGCCGGGGCCGAAGAACTCGACGAACTTATTGACCACGCCCTTTTTGCGCAGCATCTGCGTCACGGTCAGCACGAGGTCGGTGGCGGTGATGCCTTCCTTGACCTTGCCCGTGAGCTTGAAGCCGATCACCTCAGGCAACAGCATGGATTGGGGCTGGCCGAGCATGGCGGCCTCCGCCTCAATGCCGCCCACACCCCAGCCGAGCACGGCCAAGCCATTGACCATGGTGGTGTGGCTGTCGGTGCCAACGAGCGTATCGGGATAGGCGACCTCGACAGTTGAGGTCGTGGTCTTGCCGCGAACGGTCTTCTTTTCCTTTTCCTTCCGCGTCCAGACGGTCTGGGCGAGATATTCAAGGTTCACCTGGTGGCAGATGCCCGTGCCGGGCGGCACGACAGAGAAGTTCTTGAACGCCTGCTGGCCCCATTTCAGGAAGCGATAGCGCTCACCATTGCGCTGATATTCGAGATCGACGTTCTGCTTGAACGCTTTTGCGGTGCCGAACTCATCGACGATGACCGAGTGGTCGATGACGAGATCGACGGGCACCAGGGGGTTGATCTTCTGGGGGTCGCCGCCAAGCGCCTTCATGGCATCGCGCATGGCCGCGAGATCGACGACCGCCGGCACGCCAGTGAAATCCTGCATCAGCACGCGCGCCGGGCGGAAGGCGATTTCCTTGCCGGCTTTGCCTTTGTCCGACAGCCACTTTGCAACGCCTTCGATGTCAGCCTTGGTCACCGTGCGCCCGTCTTCGGCGCGGAGCAGGTTCTCAAGCAAAACCTTCATGGAGAAGGGAAGTGCGGCGATGCCCTTGAGCCCATTGGCCTCAGCCGCTTTCAGGCTGTAATAGACGTAAGCTTTCGAGCCAACTTTCAGGGTCTTGCGGCACTTGAAGCTGTCGAGTGACATGATACGGACTTCCCTTCTTGGCTCGCGTCCGAAAGGGCCGGCAAAAAGGCCTTCGGAAAGGCCCAGGGGCGCGATGTTCAATGGCCGGGGTTATAAAGAGATTCTGATGATATCGCCAGTTGGTTCAGCCCCATGACCGATCACGTTTTTCTCGCTCTTTCGTCGAGTTTCGGTCAGCCTTTCGGCCGTGCCGTTACTGATGAGATAATGTGCTCGTGACCGATCTGAGCCTTATCGGCGAAGGCCTCACATGCGTGCGCGGCGGGCGCACCGTTTTTGCCAATTTTTCGTTTCGTGTTGAGGGCGGCGAAGCGATCGAAATTGTTGGTCCGAATGGGGCGGGCAAGTCCAGCTTGCTGCGCCTTATCGCGGGTCTGGTTCGGCTCGAAGCGGGACGACTTGTGCTTGCTGGCGGCGATGATGAAGCCCCCATCGCCGAGCAGGTCCACTATTGCGGCCACCAAGATGCTTTCAAGGCTGCGTTGACGGTAGCTGAGAACCTCGACTTCTGGACTCGGTATCTGGGTGGTGGTGGTAAGACCATGACGGAGGCCCTTGATCGACTGGGCCTTGGCCCGCTCGCGCTCTTGCCCGCAGGCTATCTCTCGGCTGGCCAGAGGCGCAGGCTCGCGCTTGCCCGTTTGATCACCGTAAAACGTCCGGTTTGGCTTCTGGATGAGCCAACAGCCGCGCTTGATGTGGCAAGCCAAGGAGTTCTGGCTGCGATCATGGCGGATCACGTGGCGGACGGCGGTCTCATTCTTGCGGCGACCCACGGTCCCCTGGGATTGCCGACCCGCGCCCTCTCGATTGCGACGGGGGCTTGATCACCATGCTGATCAGCCTTTTTCGACGCGACCTCAAACTTGCGACCCGCATTGGTGGTGGCGCCATGATCGGGGTCATCTTCTT
>JBAWYY010000033.1:0-13322 GCA_037143285.1 Alphaproteobacteria bacterium
GCATGATTACGACGATTGCGGCTTCTAGCCGCTTGTCGAGCCCGGTGAGCACCGCGGTGCCGATCATCAAAAGGAGGATACCCAAGGCAGGCTGGGCTGCTGCTGCGACCTTCATCATACGATCACGCCGAGCGAGAAAAGCCTCGCGAGACCCAAGTGCGATTGCGACCAAGATCACGGCCGCGCCAATGGAAAAGACGAACATGCGCAACATGGCCGGGCCAAATCCACCGGACTGGGAGGCAAGCGTCACCGCGGCGCCAAAAGCCGGGCCTGCGCAGGGCGTCCAGACAAGTCCGAGAAGCGCACCGGTTATGGCAAGACCTCCGAGGCCAAAGTCGGTGGTACGGGCGGCGAGTTGGGATGCAGCTTGTGAGATCGGCTGAAGAGCGCCGGACAATCGCCCGCTCAAGGCTTTTGAAAGCAGCACAAGCCCGAAGCCGATGAACAGGATCGCAGCGGCATTGCGAATAACCGAATCAGGGATGCCGAGGATTGCGCCGGTCGACGCCAGCATGGTCCCGAGCAACGTGAAGCTCGCCACCATGCCACCGGCAAGAACAATGGGACCTGATGGACCATGGACGAAAGCAGATGCGACGATCACCGGGAGAACCGGGAGGACGCAGGGGTTCAGCGTGGTCATGACGCCGGCAAGGAAGGCGAGGGTCAGTGCTGACATGGGCGTCGCGGCTGTTTCTAACGCTACAGCCGCCCTCTTTCTTAAATCGAGGACAACGTGGCTGTGATGGCGGCGGCCGATGTCTCGCCAATGGCGCGAGCCACTTCAACCCCGCCCTTGAAAACCAGGATCGTAGACTGGCTGCGAACATTATGCTGGCGCAGGAAGGCCTTCTCGGTGTCGAAATCGACCCTCACGAGATGCGCGCCTTTAAAGCCTGAAACCCCAATGGCTTCAAAGGATGTTTGCTGCTGGCGGCAGACCGGGCACCAGTCAGCGTGGACATGGACAACAACCGGGCGACCCGAAGCGAGAAAGCGGTCGAAATCGCTTTTCGAATAGCGCGAAAAGACCGGGTTTGCGAGAGCAGGCCGGGTGACTAGCGGACTGAGTGTCGCAAGCGCGACGGCGGCAAGAAAGCGGCGGCGTGGCATCATGGCAAGGTCTCCAATTGAAGCGACGCTTTCGAGGGTTCGCACCCAAACGCCATTACTGAGGCCTACGGAGGCTTGAGGCAGATCATTACAAGCCCCGTGATCACGACTTCGCGAGGCTGCTCTTCGGGCAACAGATCCGCAAACCTGCCTTCGCCCCGCCACTCTCCGCATCCATCCTTGTCTTGCGACGCAGCCACGACGAGGGCATGGTGGTTTTGACTTTATCGCTTTGGCGGTGGGGCCTTGGGTGAAAACTATTCAAATGTGTGCACGTTGATGGGCTTCATGACTATGGTCGCTTCTCGTGAGCCCGAGGGTTTGTGAAGGGTGGTCTGATCGGAACTGATCTTAGATTTCCCTTTCGCCAAAAGGCGTCTGCTTTACAAGTTTTCACCTGAGAACCCGCCGCTACCTGCGATCATCACCACGAGAGACGCTGATTGTGACCTTGACCAAGTTCTCCGGCCTGGTGGCCGCCACGACGGCGCTGGCATTTGCTGCCATCGTGACGCCGGCTGCAGCTCAAAGCCGCACTCCGCAGACGATGGAACGGCTGGGCACGGCGCCAACCTTCCGTGAGGCGCTAAGGGTTTCCGTCTATGGGAATGTGCTTGCAGCCCGCATCGCGTCCGGCGTGCGTGATACTGCGGCATCGTCAGTGTTCTGGCGCGCCGCCTTGCGCCAGGATCCGCGCAACACCGAAATTCTTGAGCGTGCCTTTGTCACCTCGCTGGCCGACGGCAATGTGGACGAGGCTCTGCCGCTTGCGGAACGTTTGATCCAGGGCGATCGCGCGCATCGATTGGCGCGGCTTGCGCTCGGCGTTCGCGCCGTCAAAGCGCGCCAATTCCAGACCGCGCGCAACCATCTGACTGCTGCGCCGCGCGCGGCTAATGATTTGACCACGGCCTTGATCTTGGGCTGGACCCATTTCGGCTCTGGCGAAGCAACCGCCGGCGTCGCTGCAATCGACCGTCTGGCTGGCGCCGATTGGTACGAGCTTTTCAAAAACTACCATGCAGGCCTGCTGCTTGATGCCGCAAACCGTCGTCAGGATGCGGGGCGTCGGCTTGAAGCTGCCTATCGTCAGGACTCAACCATTTTGCGGGTGGCGGATGCCTTCGCCCGCTGGACATCGCGCAACAAGGGCACGCAGGACGCGCTCGCGATTTACTCCGCCTATGACAAAGTCATCTTGAACCATCCGGTGGTGGAAGAGGCCGAGAAGCAATTACGTGAGCGGCAAACGCTGCCGCCGCTCATCCGCAACGCCCAATCGGGTGCGGCGGAAGTGCTCTACGGGCTGGGGGCTGCCCTCTCCCGCCAGGGGGGCGAGGACTTGTCGCTCATCTATCTCCAACTGGCGCGTTATCTTGATTCCGAGCATGAACTGGCGATCTTGTCGCTCGCCGATCTTTATGAGCACCTGAAGCTCCCGACCCGCGCCATCGACGTCTATGACGAGATGCCGGAGACCTCAGCGCTCTACCGCAATGCGCAGGTTCAGCGGGCGCTGAACCTCGATCAGGTGGATCGCACCGATGAGGCCCGCAAGGTGCTCAACGATCTCCTGGAACAGAAGCCCAACGATATCGAAGTGCTGCAGGCGCTCGGCAATATCCTGCGGGCCCGCAAGATTTTCGGCGAGTCGGTCGATGTTTACAGCCGTGCCATCGCGCTCATCCCAAACCCTGAGCCGCAGCATTGGATCTATTTCTACTTCCGCGGCATTGCCTATGAGCGCACCAAGCGGTGGGCGCTTGGCGAAGCGGACCTGAAACGCGCTATGGCTCTCATCCCCGAAAGCAATACGCGGGGACGGGCGCAGATCCTCAACTATCTCGGCTATTCCTGGGTTGATCAGGGGATTAACCTCGAAGAAGGCCTGCAATTGGTTCGTCGCGCCGTCGAACTGACGCCGGAAGACGGCTACATCGTCGACAGTCTTGGCTGGGCCTATTATCGGCTTGGTCGCTATGAGGATGCCGTGGTGGAACTCGAGCGCGCCATCGAATTGCGGCCTGAGGATCCTGTCATCAACGACCATTTGGGGGATGCTTATTGGAAGGTTGGCCGGATCAACGAGGCCTATTTCCAATGGGCGCATGCGCGCGATCTGAAGCCTGAGGCCGAAGATCTCCCGCGTATCCTCGACAAGCTTGAACACGGCATGCGCGACGTGCCTGTTCAAACGGGACGCAGTACCGGGCAGGCGCCACAGACAGGTACGCCCACTGCTCCGAATTGATGACGGCGTCGACGGCCATGACGTTGGTCGCAAAGGCGCCTGCCAAGGTCAATTTGAGCCTCGTGGTGCGCGGTCGTTTGCCCAATGGCTATCACGCGCTCGAAAGCCTCGGCGCATTTGCAGCCGTTGGCGATGAACTGAGCTTCACGCCGGGTGTGCAGGGCTATCGACTGAGCGTGCGAGGCGCCACCGCGAAAGAGGCTGGTGCCACCGCCGATAACTTGGTGCTCAAGGCCGCCAATCTTCTCGCTGAGCGCGTGCCCGGTCTCGCCGGTGGCGAGTTTCGCCTCGTGAAGCGGTTGCCTGTCGCGGCGGGCCTTGGCGGCGGCTCGTCAGATGCTGCAGCAGCACTCCGTTTGCTCGCCCAACATCATGGCCTGTCGTCCGATGATCTACGTCTTCTAGAGGTCGCGAGCGTCACCGGCGCTGATGTGCCGGTCTGTCTTGCAGCTAGGGCCCGCGTCATGACCGGGACCGGCACATCGCTTGGACCGGTGTTGGCGGTCCCCCGCGTTCCAGCAATCCTTATCAATCCGCGCGTGAGCGTGCCGACGCCCGATGTGTTCAAGGGCCTCGGGCTCGCGCCTGGCGAGAACCTGTCCGGGCCCGATCACCTGATAAAGCGCGATTGGGGCAGCTTGCCCCGGTCTTCAGTGGCCGCACGTCGGGCCTTTGTCGAAGACCTCGCTCAATCGCGAAATGATCTAGAGCCGCCGGCGCAGGCAATAGCGCCAGTGATTTCGACTGCTCTTCACGCCTTAAAGGCGAGCACCGGCTGTTTGCTGAGCCGCATGTCTGGATCGGGGGCGACCGTGTTTGGGCTCTACGACACCTGTAAGGCGGCTGCGAGTGCGGCCAAGATCATCCGCGCCGATCATCCGGACTGGTGGATCAAGCCGACGATGCTGGGCTAACGGCTTCTGCGCGATAGCGGTGGTAGCCCGAAGATCGCAACTCACAGGCCGGGCACTCGCCGCAGCCATAGCCCCAGGCATGGCGCTTGGAGCGATCCCCGCGATAGCAGGAATGCGACTGCTCGAGGATGAGCTCGACCAAATCGGTGCCGCCGAGGCTTTCGGCGAGGCGCCAAGTTGCGGCCTTGTCGATCCACATCAGCGGCGTTTCCAGCACGAAGCGATGGTCCATGCCCAGGTTGATCGCCACCTGAAGGGCCTTGAGGGTGTCATCGCGGCAATCGGGATAGCCGGAATAGTCGGTTTCGCACATGCCGGCGACGAGATGCTTCAGGCCGCGGCGATAGGCGAGGGCAGCCGCAAAGGTGATGAAGATCAGATTGCGACCTGGGACGAAGGTGTTGGGCAGGCCGGTCTCGCTCATGGCGATTGACACATCGCGGGTGAGGGCGGTTTCCGAGACCTGCCCGAGCGCATCAAGTGATACGGTGTGGTCCTCGCCCAAGCGCGCGGCCCAGGTCGGATTCTGTGCCGCCATCCCGCGCCGCAGCTCTGCCCGGCAGGCTAATTCCACGCGGTGGCGTTGGCCGTAGTCGAAGCCGAGCGTTTCGACACGGGCGTAGCGCTCAAGCGCCCAGGCAAGGCACGTCGCTGAGTCCTGGCCGCCGGAGAACAGAACCAGCGCCGTGTCCGCTTGCCCCTTCAATGGGCGCGCCCTATGGCGAAATCGACGGCGCTGACCATGGCTCGTTTCAACGGTCCATCGCCAAACAGGCCGAGGGCATCCTTGGCCATTTCGCCATAGTGGCGGGCGCGTTCCACCGTGTCGCCGAGCGCGCCATGGCGGGTCATGATGCCGATGGCTGTTTCGAAATCGGTCTCGCGGATATCACCCTCGGTGAGCGTGCGCTTCCAGAACGCGCGCTCCTCCACCGAGCCACGCCGGAAGGCGAGCACGACGGGCAAAGTGATCTTACCTTCGCGAAAATCGTCGCCGGCGTTCTTACCGAGCTTCTGGCTCTTGCCACCATAGTCCAGCGCGTCATCGACGAGCTGGAAGGCGATGCCGAGGTTCATGCCATAGGCGCGGGCAGCCGCCTGCTCGGCTTTCGGACGTTCGGCGATCACGGGCCCCACTTCGCAAGCAGCTGCGAAGAGTTCCGCTGTCTTGCCCCGAATGACAGCGAGATATTCGTCTTCGGTGGTCGCGGTGTTTTTGGCGGCGGCGAGCTGCATCACCTCGCCCTCGGCGATGACGGCCGCGGCAGTAGAGAGGATGTCGAGTGCGCGGAGCGAGCCGACCTCAACCATCATTTTAAAGGCCTGGCCGAGAAGAAAGTCACCAACGAGCACAGAGGCTTCGTTGCCCCAGACCATGCGGGCTGCCGGACGGCCACGGCGCATATCGCTCTCATCCACGACGTCGTCATGGAGGAGGGTTGCCGTGTGCATGAACTCAACGGCTGCAGCGAGTTTCACATGGCCTTCGCCGTCATAGCCGGCGAGTTGAGCGGTCGCGAGCGTCAGCATGGGACGCAAACGCTTCCCGCCGGAGGAAATCAGGTGATTGGCGACCTCCGGGATCATCGCCACGTCTGAGCCCGTGCGCGAGAGAATCACTGAATTAACCCGGCCCATGCCCTCGGCCACCTCCGCCACGAGGGCATCGATGGAAGTTTCTTGTTTTTCGAAGGGCACAACGACAGCCACGATCCACTCCAGGGTCGACAGATTTGCGCGGACCATAGAAAGTTGAGCCGCAGCCCACAAGCGCCACGTCGTCTCGGGGGCCTTTGGACGAGAGGCACACAATGCGGGAAGTGCTGCGAACGAGTGACCCGGTCCTCATCAGCGTTGTTGAAAGCCTGCTTCTAGCGGAAGGAGTGACGGTTTTTGTCGCCGATCGGCATATCTCTGCCTTGGAGGCGGGGATCGGCGCTTTTCCGCTGAGGGTCTTGGTGGCGGATGATGAAGAGCCGCGTGTCAGGCGATTGCTGGATGCGGCAGGGTTCGGGGCGGAGCTATCTACCGATAAACCCTAAGGCTTGCAGGTATTAACCCTCTGATTGGACGCAGTATTTCGGTACTATACGCGGAATCAGACGGATACGCATGTAGATTAGAGCGTGTCACTGTGGCAACATGAGCAGTGACCTTGCAACACATGTGACGACCACCAGCGACACGATCCTCGGTGGACGCGTCCAACTTCGTCAGCCTCAACGCGGCCACCGCGTGGGGCATGACGCCGTGTTGCTTGCCGCAGCCGTTCCGGCGCAGCCCGATGATCGCGTTCTTGATCTTGGCGCCGGGGTGGGGTCAGCGGCATTTTGCCTCGCAGCCCGTGTGGCAGTTGGTTATCTCACCCTTGTCGAGTTTGATCCTGACCTTGCCGCGCTTGCCGAAGCCAATGCGGTTGCCAATGGGCTTGAAAATCGGACACGGGTGATTGTCGCCGATGTTCGCGCTCGTGGTGCGATGCGCGAGCGGGCAGGCCTGTTGCTCGGTCAGATTGATCGGGTGATGACGAATCCGCCGTTCCATGACGAGGGGCGCCATCAAGGCTCGCCTTCTGAGGCTAAGCGCCTTGCTCACAAGGCCGATGAGGGCCTGCTCTCGGCTTTCATGCGCACCGCCAATGCCGTTCTGAAGCCGGGCGGTACCGTGACATTGATCCATCGTGCCGATCGCCCCCACACCGTGATTGCCGCCATGTCGGGCCGCTTCGGAGGTCTGACGATCCGGCCGATCCATCCGCGCCCTGAGAGTGCGGCGATCCGTTTGATCGTGACGGGCACTAAGGGATCGCGTGCTCCGGTTTCGATCCTGCCGAGCCTTGTCCTCTCCGACGCTGAAGGTAGGCCGTCGGAAGAGGCGGAAGCGATCCTGCGCGGCGGCGTCGCACTCTAACCGTTCAGGTTGTTTTGAAGGGAGAGGGCGCGCCTTGACAGGCTAGCCCCCAGCGGGGCTTGCTCTAGGGGCGCTATCCCGCCTTCAGCACCTACGGAGCCCCCATCATGATCCGCACCGCAAAGGCCGTCTGGCACGGTACCGGCCGCGACGGCAAAGGCACGCTCACGACCCAATCCGGCGTCCTCAATGCTTCCCCCTATTCCTTCGTGACCCGTTTTGAGAATGAAGCGGGGACCAATCCGGAAGAGCTGATTGCAGCGGCTCATGCCGGCTGTTTCACCATGGCGCTCGCTTTCACGCTTCAGCGCAATGGCATTACGCCGACCGAGCTGACAACCTCCTGCGCCATATCGCTTGAGCCGGAAACCGGTGGCTTCAAGGTCGCTAAGTCAGCCCTAACCCTCGCTGCGGTGGTCCCTGGTCTTGACCAGGAGAAGTTCGCCGAACTTGCCAAATCGGCGAAGGAAAACTGCCCGATCTCCAAACTCATGACCTGCGAGATCACGCTTGATTGGACACTCGCCGGCTGAGCCTCCTGTCACTCTGATGTGACCGAGCCAACTTGCCCTTCCGGCTCAGTCAATTTTACGCCATGATATCGGTGTTGATTTGACCGGGCTGGAGGGTCCGATGCCGCCTCTCATCATTGCTGCCGGTATAACCGCTGCCGCTTTTGCGGCCATGCGCTATCTGTTGAAACCGCTGTTTGAAGCGGAGCCGGAGCCCGAACCGGTGCGCGCGGAAGCTCCGCCCGTGCGGACTTTGCGGCGAGATCCGGTCACCGGTGAATATCGCCCGCTCTGAACGGCTCGCTTTGCTGCGCTGACCCTTCCCCTTCGCGTGCGGCGCAGCTATGGAACGCGGGTGATTTCCGTTGCACCGGCGTGCCATGCCTCTTGATGTTCCACCCCATATGCGGCCCGAGCGCTCGTTCCAGGGCCTGATCCTCACGCTCCAAAGGTTCTGGGCGGAGCAGGGCTGCGTCATCCTGCAGCCCTATGACATGGAAGTGGGGGCCGGCACCTTCCATCCGGCGACCGTCTTGCGTGCGCTTGGGCCAAAGCCCTGGAAAGCCGCCTATGTTCAGCCTTCGCGCCGTCCGAAAGACGGGCGCTATGGCGAGAACCCCAACCGTATGCAGCATTATTATCAGTTTCAGGTGATCCTGAAGCCGAACCCGCCAGACTTCCAAGACCTCTATCTTGCATCCCTTGAGGCCATTGGTCTCGATCCCCGCGTCCATGACATCCGCTTCGTCGAGGATGATTGGGAAAGCCCGACGCTTGGCGCCTGGGGGCTTGGCTGGGAATGTTGGTGCGACGGCATGGAAGTGTCGCAGTTCACCTATTTCCAGCAGGTCGCAGGCGTTGAATGCGCGCCGGTCTCCGGCGAGATCACCTACGGGCTCGAGCGCCTTGCCATGTATGTGCAGGGCGTCGAGAACGTCTACGACCTCAATTTCAACGGTCGAGATGGCGCGGACAAAGTGACCTATGGCGATGTGTTCCTGCAGGCCGAACAGGAGTTCTCGCGCCACAATTTCGAGGCGGCGAACACGGACTTCCTGTTTGAGCAGTTCAAACAGGCGGAAGCCGAATGCCTCGCGCTTCTGAAGAAGGGCGAACCGGCGGCCGGCGATCCCGACCGGCGCCATAAGCTGGCGCTGCCGGCCTATGACCAATGCATCAAGGCGAGCCATCGGTTCAACCTGCTCGATGCCCGCGGCGTGATCTCGGTCACCGAGCGGCAGAGCTACATCTTGCGGGTTCGTGAGCTCGCGAAAGCCTGTGGCGAGGCCTGGCTCAAGACCGAGGCCGGCGGCCTTTCCCTCTAATCATCACCCTAGGAGATCTCAATGACCCCCAATGTTGCCGGCAAAGCGCCGATCCCCGTCGAAGTCGAGGCCGGTAAGTCCTATTGGTGGTGCACCTGCGGCCTGTCCGCCAAGCAGCCCTTCTGCGACGGCAGCCACAAGGGGAGCGAATTCACGCCGCTTCAGTGGACCGCCACCGACACGAAGACCGCCTATTTTTGTGCCTGCAAGGCCACCAAAGCCGCGCCCCTGTGCGATGGCAGCCATAAGGCGCTGTGACACGGCTTTTTGGCCGTCAGCGAGGATATAATGCCCGATCTTTTCCTTGAACTCTTCAGCGAGGAAATCCCCGCTCGCATGCAGGCGGATGCCGCCGCGCATCTCCACAAGGCCGTGACAGCGGGCCTTGTGGAGCGGGGCTGCCTTTATGAGGGCGCCAAGGCTTTCGCAACTCCGCGCCGCCTCGTGCTCTCTGTTCACGGCCTTCCGGCCCGCACGCCGGACGTGAAAGAAGAGCGCAAGGGACCGCGCGTGGGCTCACCGGAGGGTGCGATTCAAGGCTTCCTCAAGGCCTCGGGATTGACGTCCATCGACCAAGCCAAAATCGAGAGCGATCCCAAGAAAGGCGAGTTCTATGTGGCGGTCATCGAGAAGCCCGGTCGCGACACGATCGCTGTGATCCCAGAGATCGTCGAGAGCGTGGTGCGAAGCTTTCCCTGGCCGAAGTCGATGCGCTCGGGGCCCGCTTCGGTTTCGACCTCCTCGCTGCGCTGGGTGCGCCCTCTCACCTCGATCATCTGCACGTTTGGGCCCGAGACGGCGGACCCGGACGTCGTCGCCTTCGATATCGACGGTATCAAATCCGGCGATACGACGAGGGGCCATCGCTTCATGAGCGAGGGCGAGATCCGGGTGCGTCGGCTTGATGATTATCTGACCAAGCTCGAAGCCGCCTCGGTGATCGTTGATCCCGAGCGTCGGCGCGACACGATCCTGAATGACGCCCGCAATCTGTGCTTCGCCAATGGGTTGGAGCTCGTGATGGATGAGGGGCTCGCGACCGAAGTGGCGGGCCTCGTGGAATGGCCGGTGGTGCTTCTTGGCTCATTCGAAGAGCGCTTTCTCGAAATTCCGGAAGAAGTGATCCGCGCCACGATCCGCGCTAACCAAAAGTGCTTCGTCACGCGCAATACGGCGACCGGCAAGCTCGCAAACCGCTTTGTCCTCACGGCCAATCTTGCCGCGACCGACGGCGGCACAGCCATTATCGCCGGCAACGAGCGTGTGATCCGCGCGCGTTTGTCCGACGCGCTCTACTTCTATCAGACCGATCAGAAGTCACTGCCGGGCTATGAGAGCCACGGCACGCCGCTCGATCAGCGCATGGCGAAGCTGCGCGCGCTGAATGTGGTGTTCCACGAAAAACTCGGTACCCAAGGCGAGCGGGTCGACCGTATCAAGGCTTTGGCTCGCCGCTTGGCGCCCCTAGTGGGTGCTGATCCCACTCTTGCCGAACGGGCTGCGGAGCTTGCGAAAGCCGATCTCATGACCGAGGTGGTCGGTGAGTTTCCGGAGGTTCAGGGGCTCATGGGGCAGCTCTATGCCGGCCTCCAAGGTGAGAATGCGAGCGTTTGCACCGCCATTGCCGAGCATTACAAGCCGCAAGGCCCGAGCGACCGCGTGCCAACCGACCCGGTTGCAATTGCCGTCGCGCTTGCCGACAAGCTCGACACGCTTGTCGGCTTCTGGGTGATCGACGAGAAACCGACCGGGTCCAAGGACCCCTTCGCGTTGCGCCGCGCGGCGCTTGGCGTGATCCGCATCGTCCTGGAAAACGGGCTACGCCTGCCGCTCGTGCGTTTGGCCCATGCCGCCGAGCCTGAAGGTGCGAAGCGGTCGACACCGCGCATGCCGGAAGCTTTCAAAGACGACGTGGTGATGTCGGACGCGGTCTCGCTGCTCGACTTCTTCGTTGATCGGCTGAAGGTCTATTTGCGCGACAAGGGCGCGCGGCACGACCTCATCGATGCGGTTCTGGCCGCGGGCGACGAGGACGATCTGCTCCTCATCGTTCGTCGCGTCGAGGCGCTAGCCGCCTTGCTCGGCACTGAGGACGGTAAAAACCTGGTGGCCGGCACCAAGCGCGCCGCCAATATTCTTCGTATCGAGGAGAAGAAGGACGGGCGAGCTTATGCGGGAACGCCGGATGCCGGTTTGATCGCATCGGGCGGCGAGCCCGAGGAGAACGCGCTTTTCGGACTTCTGCAATCGGCAACGGCTGAGGCGCGCGGGAGCTTGGCGGTGGAGGATTTTGCCGGCGCTATGCGAGCGCTGGCCCAGCTTCGGCCGGCGGTTGATGCCTTCTTCGAGAAGGTGACCGTCAATGCCGAGGATCCCGCCTTGCGTGCTAATCGTCTGGAATTATTGGCACTTCTGCGCCAAGCAACGATGGCGGTGGCGGACTTCTCTAAGATCGAAGGTTAGATGCAGGCCTTCAGACTTGGCGGCGCATGAACCGCGCGCCGCCATAACCGGCGATGGTTGCGCTGATGGCGGGCGACGGAGAAATCTCGACAAAGCCCATGGCCGACCAGAACGGTGCGCTGTCGTAAACGGAAACCAGAGTGGCGCTGGTCATTGCCGCTGAACGCGCGACATCAAACAGGCGCTCAACGATCACCCGCCCGGCCCCTCGGCCCCGTGCCACCGGCAACAGCGCGACATCGTGAATGTAGAGATTGGTCGCTGGTTCGGGCAGGGCGCCGATGACTGCATCAATCTTCGGCACGAAATCGGCAGCATAAGGATAGGCAATCGCATAGCCGAGGCGCTCTTCGGCATCAGTCAGCATCCAGGCTCCCTCAGGAAAGAGGGCGAGCCGTTCCGCGAAGACAACTTCGCGCTCTGGCAGCAGGGAATGCACGCTCTCTTGGATCGTCATGACAGCGGTTAAGTCGCTAACCGCCATGGGGCGCCAGGCGGGTGCCGGACCGTGCACGCTGGCCTCCCGCCCTTTGTTCACATGCCCGGATAGTTAGGGCCGCCGCCGCCTTCCGGCGTCACCCAATTGATGTTCTGCGCGGGGTCTTTGATATCGCAGGTTTTGCAGTGGACGCAGTTCTGCGCGTTGATCACGAATTTTGGATCAGACTTTGCCGCTTCATTGGCATAAACCACTTCATAGACACCCGCTGGGCAATAAAGCCGTGCGGGTTCGCCATACATCGGCAGGTTCTTCGCGATCGGAACGCTTGCGTCTTTCAGTGTGAGGTGGATCGGCTGATCTTCCTCGTGGTTCGTGTTGGAGAGGAACACGCTGGAAAGCTTGTCGAAGGAGATGACCCCATCCGGCTTCGGATAGGTGATGGGCTTCACCTCTGAGAGCGGCTTCAAGGTCTGCGAATCCGGTTTGCCGTGATGCATGGTGCCGAAGAACGACATCTTTGCGAGCGCATTGGTCCACATGTCGACCGCGCCCAAAACAACGCCGCCGAGCGTGCCGAACTTCGACCAGAGCGGCTTCACATTGCGCACGGGATAGAGGTCGTGGCCGATTTCTGACGCGCGCCAGCCTTCTTCATAGGCCGTGACTTCGTCATGGGACCGGCCGGCTTTGAGGGCTTCGGCCAGATGATCGGCAGCCTGGATGCCGGAAAGCATCGCATTGTGGCTGCCCTTGATGCGGGGGACGTTAACGAAGCCTGCCGCACAGCCGAGGAGCGCGCCGCCGGGGAAGGTGAGTTTTGGCACCGACTGCCAGCCGCCTTCGGTGATCGCGCGGGCGCCATAGCTCAGCCGCTTGCCGCCCTCGAGCACCGGGCGAATAGACGGGTGATGCTTGAAGCGCTGGAACTCGTCGAAGGGCGAGAGGGTGGGGTTCGTGTAGTTCAAGTGAACCACGAAGCCGATGGATACGAGCCCATCGCCGAAATGATAAAGGAATGAGCCGCCGCCGGTGGACATGTCCAAGGGCCAGCCGAAGGAGTGTTGGACGAGCCCGGGCTTGTGGTTCTCGGGCTTCACTTGCCAAAGTTCCTTCAGGCCGATGCCGAATTTCGGCGGGTCTTTGCCCTCGTCCAATTTATAGCGCGCGATCAACTGCTTGGAGAGGCTGCCGCGTGCGCCCTCGCCGAAAAGCGTATAGCGACCACGCAATTCCATGCCGCGGGTGAACCGGTCGGTCATTTCGCCGTCGCGGGCAACGCCCATGTCGCCGGTGGCGATGCCAACCACAGCGCCCTTGTCGTCATAGAGAATTTCTGCCGCCGCGAAGCCCGGATAGATCTCAACGCCGAGGGCTTCAGCCTTGGCCGCC
>JBAWYY010000034.1:0-13223 GCA_037143285.1 Alphaproteobacteria bacterium
GACGGGCAAATGGCGCATGGAGTAGCTGCCGTCGGGCTTATAGTCGAAGCACTCGGTCACCTGCCGTGTCAAAAGATCGCCGGTGACATATTTTCCCCGCGTCGCCACATGGAGGGTGCGCGCCTTAAAGGGTGTCAGCCAGTTCGTGTTGATGTGGGCGAGCACATTGGAGGCGGTTCTGAACTGGAGAAGCGCGATATCCTCGCGTTCTGCATGGATCGAATTGGTCTGCGGTTGAATATCGACGATCTCGGAGCCGGTAAGCCAGCGGATCAGGTCGATATCGTGCACGGCGAGATCGATGACCACGCCGACATTGGACATGCGCGGCGGGAACGGGCCGACACGGGTGATCTGAATTGAGAGGATATCTTCGCCAGCGAGCGCTTTTCGCACCGCTTCAACCGCCGGATTGAACCGCTCGACATGGCCGACCATCAAGGTCACGCCGGCGCGGGCTGCGGCCTCGACGATGGTGCGCCCTTCTTCAACTGTATGGGCAATCGGCTTTTCCACGAGAATGTGGATCCCGGCATCGATGCAGGTAAGCGCAATCTCCATGTGCAAATGGGTGGGCGCTGCGATGGTGACCGCATCAACGCCAGCGGCGATGAGCTGATCGATCGAACTGAAACCGGGGCAGTGCAGGCGCTCTGTGACGAAACTGACCTGCGCCTCGTCCGGATCAACGACGCCTGCCAAGGTAATACCCGTCAATTCAGCCAAGACGCGAGCGTGGTTCTTCCCCATGACGCCGAGGCCAACGACCCCAATGCGTAGCGTCTCGCCCGATGGTCCACGTGCCATGCTCTTCATCCCAACACGATTGCGGCATGCTGTCCGCGCTGCTGGAACCTATAGTCCCGAAGTCTCTGACGGCGCAAATGACGGACCGGGGTCACCGGTTACTGCGACTGGCTCGCTTCACCGTTGGACAGGATCGTTTGGCTTGCCTAAACAGCGCCACAGATAGGCGCGAGGGTTTCCGCATGCTGCTTTTGTCCGACCTGAAGGTCAAACTCTACACCGACGGGGCTGAGAAGGCCTCCATCGTCGAGATGGCAGCCAAGCCCTGGATTGCGGGCTTCACCACCAATCCCTCGCTTTTGAAGCGGGCGGGCGTCTCCGACTACGCCGCCTATGCCCGGGATTTGGTGGCTGCGATCCCGAATCATCACATTTCCTTCGAGGTTTTTTCCGACGAGATCGAGGAAATGGAGCGCCAGGCGCGCGTGATCGCCACCTGGGGCCGCGAGGTCTATGTGAAGCTGCCGGTGACGACGTCGAAGGGCGAGCCGCTCTATGATCTCGTCTCGAAGCTGTCGCGCGAAGGCGTGAAGATCAATTTCACCGCGCTCTACAGCGAATCGCAGGTGACCAGGGCGATCAAGGCCTTAAGCGGCGGTGCGCCGGCGATCATCTCGGTCTTTGCGGGCAGGCTTGGCGATGCCGGGCACGATTACATGCCGGTGATGCGCTATGCGGTGGCAGCCGCCCGTGGCACGCCGAATATCGAGGTGATCTGGGCCTCGACCCGCGAGGTGTTTAACGTGATTGAAGCTGATCGGATCGGCTGCCACATCATCACAGCACCTGCCGACATTTTGAAGAAGCTGGAAGGGCTGGGGCGCGCGCCGGAGGATATCTCGCTCGACACCGTGAAAGGGTTTGTCGCCGACGCCAAGGCGGCGGGCCTTACCCTCGACGCATGACCTCATAAAGCGCGGGCGATGTACAAAAGCATCTTCTCGGTCAGCGCGCTCACCCTCATTAGCCGGGTTGCGGGCTTCGTTCGCGACCTGATGCTTGCCAATGTCTTGGGTGCCGGCGCGGTTGCCGATGCCTTCTTCGTCGCTTTCCGCATTCCCAATCATTTCCGCGCGATCTTCGCTGAGGGTGCGTTCAACGCCGCCTTCGTGCCTGCCTTTGCTAAGGTTGCAGCAGCGACAGGCCGGGATGCGGCCCTGGTCTTCGCTGACCGTATCTTCGCCTATTTGTTCATCGCGCAGCTCGTCATCTTGATGCTGGCGATGGTGTTCATGCCGGCTGTCGTGTCGTTGTTAGCGCCGGGGCTAGTGGGGGATGCCGGGCGTTTCGGGCTTGCGGTTGAGCTCACCCGCATCTCTTTTCCCTATCTCGCCTTCATCTCGCTCGTCGTGCTGATTTCGGGCGTGCTCAATGCGGTCGGACGGTTCGCCGCCGCCGCCGGCACCGCCATCATCATGAACCTTGCGGTGATCGCCTTCCTGCTGGCCGCGGGTTACTTCCCCAGTGCCGCCCACGCGGGCGCGTGGGGCCTGCTTGCCGCGGGCGTCCTGCAGTTCCTCATGGTCGCAATCGACGCGATCCGCGCCAATGTCATGGTCGAGTTTCGTCGCCCGAAGGTGACGGAAGAGGTGAAGCGGTTCTGGAAGGCCTTTGTGCCGGCCACAGCCGGCTCAGCCGGCAGTCAAATCGCCGTCTTTGCGGACACGATCATCGCGTCGTTCCTGACCGCCGGCGCGATTTCTTGGCTCTATTACGCCGATCGCATCAACCAGCTCCCTATCGGCGTCATCGCCATTGCAGTTGGGACCGTGCTCCTGTCCGAAATGAGCCGCCGCATTGCGGCAGGCGACGATGCCGGCGCCCGGCACGCTCAATTGCGCGCGATTGAACTGACGCTTCTGTTCTCACTGCCCTGCGTCGCAGCCTTCGTGCTTGTGCCTGATGTGATCATGCGCGCGCTGTTCATGCATGGTGCTTTCACCGCTAACGATGCGACGCAGGCGGCCCGCGCGCTTGCGGCCTATGGCTTGGGGCTCGCCGCCTTCGTGCTGATCCGGCCTTTCACCATCACCTTCCATGCCCGTGGCGACACCAAGACCCCAGTAATCGCGATGTTGGTCGCCATTGCCGTCAATGTGGCGATAAAGATTTCCCTCATGGGCTCCTACGGCCATGTGGGCCTTGCCTTCGCCACCGGTGTTGGCGCTTGGCTTAACGTCCTGCTGCTCGGGTGGTTCTCTCACCGCCAGGGGCTGATGGGCATTGATGCCCGCGCTAAGCGGGTGTTGCCGCGCCTGTTCCTCGCCTTTGCGGTGTTGTGTGCCGCGCTCATTGGTACGAGCTGGGGCATCGGGCTTCGCGGCGAGACGGCAACCGCCCTCTCGGACCGTCTGGCGCTCGCGATCCTGATCGTTGCCGGCGCGCTCAGCTATGGCGCGATGATCGCGCTCCTGTTCGGGCGCGAAGTCATCAACGATATCAAGTGGGCGCGACGCGGGGCGTGATGACTTAGCGCTGTCGGCGCTCAACGGGGGTCACAGCCACCCGCAACAAGCGCCCGCCGCGCATGAGGGTCACTTCCACGGTTGCGCCGATTTTCGTCGCGACCAGCAAGCGGATCACGTCATCGGCGCCTGTGACGGCATGGCCATCGACGGAGAGGATGACATCCTCCACCTTAAGGCCTGCGAGATCGGCAGGGCTTCCCGTTTCGACGCTTGCAATCATGGCGCCGGTTTGCGCGCTCAAACCCAGCGCCAGGACCAAGCGGCGAGGGATCGAGGTCTGTTGAGCGCCAATGCCAAGATAGGCCCGGCGGACGCGGCCGTGGCGAATGAGTTCTCCGAGCACAATGGCGGCCGTATTGGAGGCGACCGCGAAGCAAATGCCCTGCGCGCCCATGATGACGGCCGTGTTGATGCCGATGACTTCGCCGGTGGAGGCGACCAACGGTCCGCCGGAATTGCCGGGGTTGAGGGAGGCATCCGTCTGGATCACGTCATCGATCAGGCGCCCGTTCTGAGCCCTTAACGAGCGGCCAAGCGCTGACACCACGCCGGCTGTGACGGTTGATTCGAAGCCGAGTGGGTTGCCGATGGCAACTGCCAACTGCCCGCGCTTGAGCGCCTTGGAATCGCCGAGCTTGGCCGCCGGCAGATGGCCGGGATCATCCACCCGCACGAGGGCTAAGTCGGTGTCGGGGTCGTCGCCCACAACGCGGGCCGAAAGCTCGCGGCCGTCTTGGGTTGCGACACGGATCGCCTTGGCATTGCCGGCCACGTGGCTGTTGGTGAGGATCAACCCGTCGGGCGACAAGATCACGCCAGAACCTGTTCCGGGGCGGCGCCCTTCTTTGCCCGTGACGGAGAGGCGGACGACGCTCGGACCGACCGTGTCGACAATATCGACGACGGCGCGGGAATAGGCGTCGAGCAAGGCGCGATCATCGCGGCGATCGGTCTCGTAGCTGGAGACGGGGGTATCGCTCTCGTCGATGAGAGAGGTGAAGGACAGATCCATGGGACACTCGGGGGATTGGATGAATGCCCTCACATAGGGATTGGTCCAGGCCTCCGGGAGAGGGCCCTCACCGCAGTTTGATATGCCCCCAGGCAACAAGGTCGTTTGCGGTTTCCGCGATGGTTTTACGGACATCGCGGAAGGTCAGTCCGAGCTCCGTCCGAATCTTCTTGTTGTCATAGCGGGGCACGCGGCCAAGGTGACTACGCAGATAGGAGCCGACGCCCGGCGGCTGGGTGAGAGCTGCAAGCCTCATCAGCGAGGTGCCGAACCCGTGATCAAGCCCGAAACTTGGCAGTTTGCGGGCGCTGGGGAGCGCCTCGCGCAGGATGCCGACCACATCGCGCATGGAGACGGTATCGGCAGCGCAGATATAGCGGCCGCTCGCGCTTGGTGTTTCCAGTGCCAAAACATGGGCGCGCGCCACGTCGCGCACATCCACAAATCCCCAGGTCAGCGCGAGGATCGCGGGATATTGGCCTTTGACGATGTCGGCAAAGACCTTGTTCGAAGTGTTGAGCGCCTTCGTTAGGCTCGGCCCGATCACCAGGAAGGGGTTGATGACCACGAGGTCGAAAGCCGGTTTCGCTTCATCCATGAATGACCATGCGGCCCGTTCCGCCATGGTCTTGGAATAGTAATAGGCATTGCGCGTGAGCGAGCTTTTGGTGTTCCAGTCGGCCTCGGTCAGGAGATGATCGGCCTCGGGCTCATCCGTGATGGCCGCCATGGACGAGGTGACGACAACGCGCTTCACGCTCGGCGCTTGAGCGGCCGATTTGAGGAGGTTCACCGTGCCTTGGACGGCCGGGTCGACCAGATCTTTTTGCGGGTCCGTGACATCCATCACATAGGGGCTCGCCATATGCAGAACGGCGTCGCAGCCCTCGGCGGCCTTGTCGAATCCATGGGGATCAAGAAGCTGAGCCTCCAGCAATTCGAGGCGTTCCGATGCACCGGGTAGCGCTTTCAACGCTGCGTGGTCTGCGGCCTTGGCGAAGGAGCGCACGGTGCCGCGCACGTGATAGCCGTGGGCGAGGAGGTCGGCGATCGTATGGCTGGCAATGAAGCCGGTGGCACCGGTGACAAGGACGAGGGGCATGACGCGTTCCAAATGGTGGGGGTATTGGGGTGGGGTTGGCCCGGGTGCTGGCACCGTTGGGCGGGACTGAGTTGGTTGCTCGATCAAATGGGATACCAATTGGTATTCATATACTGTATGGTATTTGAAATCGCAATGGGGACATCGCCACCTTGAGGAAGACCCGCGCGGAAAAACAGATCGAAACACGGGGAAGAGTGCTTGATGCTGCGCGCGAGCTCTATGTTGCGCGCGGGCTCGAAGGTGTTTCGGTTGAGGCAGTGGCGGAGGCCGCCGGCTTCTCCAAGGGTGCGGTCTATGCCAATTTCCTGAATAAATCCGACATGTTGCTCGCTGTGTGGCGGGCCCATTTCGAGGGAAAGCGCGAGCAATTCGCAGCCGCCTTCCGTGTCGCCCATGATGATGAAACTCTGATCGACGCCATTCGTTCCGTGATGGTGTCGATTTTCGAGGCCGGGCCCTGGCCGGTGCTTGCCGCAGAGATCCGCAGGCGGGACGAACTCTCCGATCTTGCCGCCGAGCTTGATCGGCTCGAACGCGCGGAGCAGGCCGAACTTGCGGCTGTGGTGGACGAGCTTCACCGCCGGCTGGATCGGCCGCTGCTGATGCCGCTTGCTGCCTTGACCCAGACCCTTGTGGCACTTGGTGAAGGCTTGGTGTTGCGGGCGAAGCCCGATCATCTGGACGCCGGAATGATGGCGGACCGCTTCATGGCGGTCTTGATCGCGGCCATGGGCACGCGTCGCGCTTGAGATGAGGCGCCCGAGCCCACCTTTCACGCAAGCGACCCCGGCATCACGTCCCCTTGCGCAGTGCGGCAGAGGTGGCCACACTTGGCACCAATCACCCCCGGAGTTGAATTCATGCAGCCGATGAAGTTCGGAATGGGCCAGGCCCTGACCCGCGTCGAAGACGAAGCGCTAATCACTGGCCATGGGCGGTTTGTCGCCGACCTCGTGCCCGAAGGCGCGCTGGTGGGCTATGTGCTGCGCTCGCCCTATGCCTTTGCGGACTTTGTCATCAAGGATATCTCGGCTGCCCGGGCTATGAAGGGCGTGAAAGCGATCCTGACCGCGGCCGATATGGCCGGCATCGGGCCGGTTCCCTGCCTCTCCGTGGTGCCGACCAAGGACGGTCAGCCGATTCCCGTGCCGCCGCAGGAAGTGCTCTGCTCCAAGACCGCCCGCCATGTGGGTGACGGCATCGCCTTCGTCGTGGCCGATACGATCGAGCGGGCGCGCGATGCTGCCGAAGCGATTGAGGTCGAATGGCATTCCCGCAAGCCCGCTATTGATGCGGTCGATGCCCTGAAATCCGGCGCACCCCAGATCTGGCCTGATAGGCCGGGCAACCTCGCGGGCGAGGTGGTTCTTGGCGATGCAGCCGCCACCGAAAAGGCCTTCGCCAAGGCCGCACGGACCGTGTCGGTCACCATCGTGAACAACCGGCTCGTCACCAACTATATGGAAACGCGCGGCTGTCTTGCCGAATATGATGCGAAGACTAAGGGCTTCACGCTTACCTTGGGCAGCCAGGGCAGCCATAGCATCCAGGCAACGCTTGCGACCAAGATCCTCAACGTGCCGAAAGAGCAGATCCGCGTGATCACGCCCGATGTGGGCGGCGGATTCGGCACCAAGACCTTCATGTTCCGCGAATATCCGCTGTGCCTCATTGCAGCGCGAATGCTGAAGAAGAAGGTGGCTTGGGTTCAGGACCGCAGCGAGCATTTCGTCACCTGCTCGCAAGGCCGCGACAATGTCTCGACGGCCACGGCCGCTCTCGACGGGCGCGGCAAGATCCTCGCCGTGAAGGTCGACACCGTCGCCGATATGGGCGCCTATCTCTCGCAATACGCGACCTTCATCCCCTATGTCGGCGCGCTGATGCTGGCGGGCGTCTATGCCATTCCGGCCATGCATGTCTCGCTGGTCTATGCCTATACCAACACTGTGCCGGTGGATGCCTATCGCGGTGCCGGCCGGCCGGAAGCGGCCTATCTCATCGAGCGGTTGATGGACCGGATCGCGATGGAAACGGGGTCGACGCCGGAAGCGGTGCGTCGGCGCAATTTCATTCAGCCGAACCAGTTTCCGTGGAAGACCCCGGTGGGTCGCACCTATGATTCCGGTGAATTCGACGGTCACATGACGCGTGCGATGGAAGTGGCGGGCTGGTCGACCTTCAAGGACCGTCTGAAGGTTGCCAAGAAGGCCGGGCGCATTCGCGGCATCGGCATGGCGACCTATATCGAGGCTTGTGGCGGCGGCGCGCCGGAAAATGCCTGGATGACGCTTGAGAAGGACGGCTCGGTGACGATTGCCATCGGCACGCAGTCCAACGGACAGGGGCATCGCACGGCCTATGCGCAACTCGCCTCCCAACATCTCGACATCCCGATCAGCCGGATCAATGTCATTCAGGGTGACACCGCGCTCATCCCGACCGGGACTGGTACGGGCGGCTCGCGGTCGCTGCCCGTTGGCGGTGCTGCCGTTGATGTCGGTGCTCGCAACCTCGTCAGCGCGATCAAGGATGTCGCCGCAAGCGAAATGGAAGTCGGTGTCGGCGATCTCGAAATTGCCGGCGGCAAGGTGCGGGTGGTCGGGACTGACAAAGAGCTGACCTACGAGAAGATCGCGAGCTTGCCCGGTGCCGCCGACAAGCTGAAAGCCCATGGCACCTGGCGCCCGCCGGAGCCGACCTTCCCCAATGGCACGCACATCTGCGAAGTCGAGATCGATCCGGATACGGGTACGACTGAGATCGTCGCCTATACGGTGGTCGATGATTTCGGCGTGACCATCAACCCGATCATGCTCGCCGGCCAGGTTCATGGCGGCATCGTGCAGGGGATCGGGCAGGCGCTGTTGGAGCGGACTGTCTATGACAAGGAATCGGGCCAGCTGATCTCAGCGTCCTTCATGGATTATGCCATGCCGCGCGCCGATCACGTGCCGAATTTCCACTTCGAAACCCGCAATGTGCCCTGTGTCACCAATCTCTTGGGCATCAAGGGTGCAGGTGAGGCGGGCACCATTGGCGCCTGTCCCTCAGTGATGAATGCGGTCATAGACGCGCTTTATCGGGCCTATGGCATCAAGGATATCGACATGCCGGCGACCCCTGATGTGATCTGGGCCGCTATCAAAGCGGCCACCGCTAAGGCGGCGTAACGGGTGTAGCAGGGGACGGGGCTCTGCTCCGTCCCGGCATTGCTGCAAGGCTATTCTTGCATTTTCGCAAAGACGCTTTGCAAGAATTCACGCATCCGTGATTAAACCTTGCGCAGTTTTTGTGCGGAATAGCGGAGCCGCATTCGCGGCGCCCCCCGTCGTCCCCCTTCTCGAGGACCCGCCGCATGAACCGTCTCGTTATCGCCGCAGCCGTTGCGCTCGCCGGCCTGACCACCGTTGCCATTGCCCAATCGCCGATCTCCCAGCGTCAGACCCTGCTGAAGGAAGTTGGTGCGGCCACCCGCGAGCCGGGCTTGATGATGCGCGGCGAAATGCCGGTGGATATCGCCAAAGTGCAGGCGTCCCTCGCCGTGATCTCGCGTCACGCCAAGGTGCTGCCGACGCTGTTCCCCAATGGCTCGTTCACCGGCGAAACCGCGGCGCTGCCGAAGATCGAAGCCGAGCGCGCCCAGTTCGACACCATCTGGCGTCAACTCGATACCGCGGCGACCGCCGCAGCGACCTCGGTCACGGCCGAGAATTTCCGCGCGACCATGGGCGGCGTGCTGCGCAATTGCGGCCAGTGCCACGACGCCTATCGCCGTCCGCGCACCTAATCGCTTCAGGACTATGCCGGGCGTGCTCTGAACACCCTGTCCCGTCTAATCTCATCAGGCCCGGCGCAAGTCGGGCCTGTCTCATTCCCGAGAGCCGCCATTGATGACCGCAGTGTCCGCACCGTCCTCGCCCACCGTCCGCGCCTGGGATCTGCCCACCCGGCTGTTCAAATGGACGCTTGTGTTGCTCGTCGTCATGGCGCCGATCTCGAAGAATTTCGGCGATGTCACCCTGGCCTGGCACAAGATGAATGGCTACGCGATCCTCACTTTGCTGCTCTGGCGGCTCATGTGGGGCTTTGCTGGGTCGACCACCGCACGTTTCACGTCCTTCCTGACCTGGCCCACGACAGCGCTGAACTATGCGGGGACGTTGTTCGCGAAGGGGCGGCGCTATCTCGGCCATAACCCCCTCGGCGGCTGGATGGTGATCGCGCTGATGGGGATCCTGGCGCTTCAGGGCTTCACTGGTCTCTTTGTTTCCGATGACATCATCGTTGAAGGGCCGCTTTACAATTACGGTTCATCGACTTGGCTTAAACTTGCCAAGGTCTATCATAAGAGCTTGTTTCCGCTGATCTTATTGCTGGCGGCGATCCATATCATCGCCAATGTGCTCTACACCCTGGTGAAGAAAGAGCCGTTGATCCCGGCCATGGTGACGGGCCGCAAGCCTGCCGACGACTATGTGGATGCGCCGAACTCTGAGGGCGGCTCGCCGATCCTCGCTCTCGTACTCTTGGTGCTGTCGGTGGTCGTGGTTTGGGGCGGGGTTTATGTGGCAGCTGGGGGCGGCGCCTTCCGCTGACCTGCTCACGCAACCCTTCATCCCGCGCGGGTCCCTGCCCAAGGCCTTGAGAACATGATTGTTTAGGAGAACGCTTCTTTATCCGGAGTCCGCCCCGCTTTTGACCCGCACGATCACCGGAATATTGCTGAAGATCGCCTCGACCATCGCGTTTACTGCGATGAGTTCGCTGGTGCGTGTGGCGGGCCAAGAGGTGCCCGTCGGGCAGGTGGTGTTCTGTCGCGCTTTCTTCGCCCTCATTCCTTTGTTCTTGGTTTTGGGCCTGCGCGGTCAAATGGGTGAGGCGGTGCGTCTCGGCTCTTTCACCGGCCATGTGAAGCGCGGGATCATCGGCGCAAGCGGCATGTGCTTCGGCTTTATTGCGCTCACCCTTCTGCCCCTCGCCGATGCCGTGACCATCGGCTATGCGGCCCCGCTCATGGTGGTACCACTTGCGGTCTGGATCTTGGGTGAGAAGGTGCGCGTTTATCGCTGGACGGCGGTAGCGGTCGGCTTCATCGGCGTCGTCGTGATCCTCTGGCCGCATCTTGCGGACGCGGCACGCCCCGGTGGTTGGGACGCGCAGGCGGCGGGCGCGCTCGCGGCTCTCGGCGGCGCCGTCTGCGCCGCCTTTGCCACCATTCAGGTGCGCAAGTTGGTCTCGACCGAGACAACCGCCTCCATCGTCTTCATGTTCATGGCACTGTGCTCGGTGGTGGCGCTCTGCACGCTGCCGCTGGGCTATGTCCTGCCCATTGGGCGTTGGGTAATCCCCAATCCTACCCAAATGATGATCCTTGTGGTGATCGGCATCTTCGGCGGCCTCGGGCAGATGCTGTTGACCGAGAGTTACAAGCGCGCCGATACCTCGCTCATCGCGCCCTTCGAGTACTTCTCGATGATATGGGCGGTTCTCATCGGCTACATCATCTTTTCCGACGTGCCCGGTCCCTTCGTCGTGGTCGGCGGGGCGATTGTTGTCGCGTCAGGCCTCATGGTCATCTGGCGCGAACATATTTTGGGCCTTGAGCGCGCCCGTGCGCGCCAGGCCGTGACCCCTCAAGGCTGAACTCAAAAAGCTTTAAAGGTGATGATCGTGTGGGTGTCCTGGATGCCCGGCAGGGTCTGGACCTTCTGATTGACGAAATGGCCGACATCCGTGCCTTCTTCCACATAGAATTTGACGAGCAGATCGAAATTGCCAGCGGTCGAATAGATTTCAGAGGCGATCTCGCGGTCAGCGAGCGCATGCGCGACATCGTAGGATTTGCCGAGCTGGCATTTGATTTGGACGAAGAACGGGATCATCGGGCACCTCGCAATAAGAAACTGACCATCGCAAGGGCGAACCCTGCGCGCAAGAGTTCGGCATCAACATCCCCTTGATCCCGCGCCCGATCAGCGGCACAAGGCTGCAATAAGCGGGTTCGCCCGCGCGGGAACCGATGTCATGGCCGACGCCGCCGAGCAAAAGCCCCTGAAGGCTTTGAACGTGTTCAATGTCTGCTGCGCGACCATCTTGGTGGGTGCCGAGACAGTCGGGGCAGGGGCTGCGGCCGGTTGGGCGCTTGCGGGCATGTTGCGCTTGGGCGATGGCGCGATGAACATGGCGCTTTACGCCGGCGCAGTCATCGGCGCCGTCGGCATGGCCTTCTTCTTCCGGGCCGCGAAAAAGGCTGAACCGTTCCGGTAAAGGGCTTTAGCCCGTTTCATCCTTTCTTTTTGGCGAGGAACGACGCGACGCCGGCCTTGAAGGTATCGCTCACGATCATCGCCGTCTGCGTTTCCCGCTCCAGGTCCAATTGGCTTTCGAGATCATTGATCTCGCCAAGATCGAGCAGTCGACCAATCGCTGCGAAGGTCTCACCCGATCCGCGTGCTAAGCGCGCGCCGAGGCTTTGAGCCTCTGTCAGACACACCGCATCATCGGTCACCTGCCAGATCAGGCCCCAATCCAAAGCGGTTTGCGCCGGCAACTTATCGCCGAGAAGGGCAAGACCGCGCGACCGGGCGCGCCCAATGGCGCGCGGCAGGAACCAGGTGCAGCCGAGATCGGGCACGAGGCCAAGATTGGGCCCGAAGGTGAGGACAAAGCTTGCCGAGCGCGCGGCAACCGCAATGTCGCAGGAGAGCGCAATGCCGACACCAGCGCCGGCGGCCACCCCATTGATGGCGGCGACCGTCGGCTTACCCAAGGTTTGGATCGCCATGATCAGGGGGTTGTAGAGGTCGCGCATGGCGGCGTTCACGGATTCGGCGGAGGGCGCGAGACCGGTCAAATCAGCGCCAGCGCAGAAGCCGCGCCCCGCACCCGTGATCACCAGCGCCTTGATGGTCGGATCAGCCTTCACACGCGCAAGCGCCTCCAGGCTTTCGGTGATCAGCGCGGGTGAAAAGGCGTTGAGCCGGTCCGGCCGATTGAAGGTGAGGGTCGCGACCGCGCCCTCGATGCTGAAGATGGTGTCGGTCATGGGTTCTCTCGAATCGGGGTTGGTTCGCGCGCCGGCATTCAGGATGTCTTGCTGCCGCTGACGAGGCCATCGGCAAAGGCGCGTGCGATCATCTCAGGCGTGAGGCCGGCCTCGGCCAGCACTTCGCTCGTATCGCTGCCGGCGACCCCCGTCGGCGCAGCAATCGCGGTTGGCGTACCGGAAAAGCGCGGCGCGGGCCGTGGCATCGCTGATTTGCCGTCGGTGACAAAGGCGTCGCGCGCCGTTGCGTGAGGGTGGCGTGCTGCTTCCACGGGATTGAGGACGGGGGCAAAGCAGATGTCGGAGCCCTCAAGTGCCGCGCACCATTCATCGCGCGAGCGTTCCTTGAAACGGCTGACGAGCGCTGCCTTCAAGTCCGGCCACATGGCGCGGTCCCATTGCTTGAGGAATCGCGGGTCGGTGAGATCAAGTGACTTGAGGAGGGCGCCATAAAACTGAGGCTCGAGTGAGCCAATCGAGACATAGCCGCCGTCAGCCGTCTCATAGACGCCGTAAAAGGGCGCGCCGCCGTCGAGCATATTAGCGCCGCGCGCCAAATCCCAAGTGCGGTTACCGATCATGCCGTAGATCATGGTGCCGAGCACGGCTGCGCCATCGACCATGGCGGCATCCACCACTTGGCCCCGGCCGGTCGTACGCGCGCTGAGAAGGCCTGCGACCACGCCAAGCGCCAACATCATGCCGCCGCCGCCGAAGTCACCGATGAGGTTGAGGGGAGGCGGGGGCGGGCGGTCAGCCCCGCCGATGGGCCAGAGCATGCCG
>JBAWYY010000035.1:0-13106 GCA_037143285.1 Alphaproteobacteria bacterium
ACCGCGCGACCTTCCTTGGAAGCGAGATCGGCGATCCGGAGGTCCTGGTCTTCGAACGGCTTGGTGCCGTCCATGCAGACAACGACCACTTCAGCGAAACGGATAGCGCGGAGCGCATCGGCGACCGAAAGCTTCTCAAGCTTATCCGCGATCCGCGCGCGTTTGCGCAGGCCCGCCGTATCGACCAGTCGGAACCGGCGATCATTCCACACCCAGTCGACCGAAATCGCGTCGCGAGTAATGCCGGCCTCAGGCCCAGTGAGCAGGCGTTCTTCGCCAATCAGCGCATTGACGAGGGTCGATTTGCCGGCATTGGGACGCCCGACAATGGCAACGGGGATCGGACGCTCCGGATCTTCCGGCGGTTCTTCGACGTCGCCCGCCGAGACACCATCGGTCTCAAGGACCGGTTCTTCATCCGGCTCTTCGACCACAGGGGCAAAGGGCGCCAAGGCATCATAGAGCTCAGAGAGCCCCTCGCCATGCTCGGCCGAGACAGGCACGGGATCGCCAAGTCCCAGCGAGAAGGCCTCGTAAGCGCCGGATTGGCCAGCCTTGCCCTCGCTCTTATTGGCGACCACGACCACCGGGCTGCCGGACTTGCGTAAGAGCTCGGCGAAGGTCTCATCCGCCGGCGTGACACCTGCGCGGGCATCGATGACGAACATCACCACGTCGGCCTGCGCAACCGCTTCCTCAGTCTGGCCACGCATGCGCGCCTCCAGTGAGCCCTCGGCTGCATCTTCAAGACTTGCCGTATCGATGATCGTAAAATTGAGATCGCCGAGGCGGCCGGCACCCTCGCGCCGGTCTCGGGTCACACCGGGGCGGTCATCGACGAGCGCAATACGCCGGCCAACCAGACGGTTGAACAGCGTCGACTTACCGACATTGGGTCGGCCGACGATGGCGATGACAAAGGACATGGGCTGCTCGGTTGGGAGGGCGCGCGGCTAACACCCGCGCGCGTCCTCAGCGACGGGGTTGGTCGGGCGATGGCCCGCCGCCCGGCGGCTGACCCTGAACGGGGTTTGCATCCGGCGGCGCATTGGCAGGCTGTTGGATCGTGCGGTCGATTCCTGGAACGCCGCCGGGGAAGACGTCGCGCCGGTCGCCCGGGAGCGGCGCGGGCTTGCGCTCGAACAGGCTCGGGATGTCCTGAAGTGACTCGCAGGCCATCAGGGGCACCGAGGCCGCTGCAAGGAGCGTCACGCGAAGAATAGAGCGACGATTAAGGGAACGGGTCATGGGATCGGTTCCGGTCATGGGGCGCTGCCGGCAAGAACCGCCGCAATGAGTTCGACGCGGGCTCGAACCCCCTGCGGCGTCTCGCCGTCAGCTTGAATCGCAGCAATGAAGCGGTCAGCAACGGCTTTGTCACCGGCCTTTGTGGCGGCAAGCGCCAACAATTCGCGCGCTGAATGGCGGAACGGCTGGCCGACCATGGCCAAGGGCTCCAGTCGCCGCTGAAGATCGGCGAGCGAAGCCGTATCAACAAGCAAGATCGCAGCGCGCAGTTTGGCGAGATCCTGCAGGAGGGTACCAATGCCGGCGTCACCTGCCAGCGCATCAAAGGCCTGGACGCCAGCAGGCGCATCGCGCCGCCCAAGTTCGCTCGCAGCCCGGAAGCGCGCCAGAATGCGATAGCCGCCCGGCGCTTCAGCAGCGATCGCCGCAAAAGCTTTCTCAGCGTCTGCGGGAGTCTCGCGCGCTGTTCGCATCGCCTGTTCAAAGCGAGCACCAGCGGCAGCGGAAGCTTCTGCCTGACGCCATTCATAGAGCCGCCAGCCGCCGACGGACACGATGACCGTGACAGCCAAAGCGGCAAGCTTCGGCCAATGCTTCTTAAACGCAGCTTCGGCCTTTTGGCGGCGAAGGTCCTCTTCGACCTCGTCGAAAATATCGGTCATTTGACCTTGATCCCATCCGGCGCGGATGCCGGTCTCGTGCCGCTTCCTATCAAGACGGTGTGAAGCGTGCAAACGTGGCGTGGCGATGGCCGCAATTATCTCAAGCTTGCGGGCACGCCAATCAAGATCGGATGGAGCCAAATCATCATCACGATGGTGGCGACCGTCCCAATGCCGATGGCCGCAATATCACCGGCACCAAAACCGGCTTTCGGCGGTTCGCTTGCATCCGGGCGGCGCTTGAGCGAGATCCGATCAATCACGCCCCAGGCCAGGAACGACCCGAACAGAATGATCGATGCGAGGTCACCATTAACGAGCAGGTGGGCAAAGGCCCAGGCCTTCACCGCAGTGATCATCGGATGTTTGAGCGTCGATTTGATGAGGCCGTTGGGCGCATAGGTCGCAGCCAGCGCAATGAAAGCAAACAGCATCAAAAGTGCCGCCACATGGCCTAAAAAGGCTGGCGGCGTCCAAAAAACGATGTTTGCGGATGAGAGCCGGGCCGCGCCATAGCCATAAATCAGCACGACGAAGCCGATGAGCGAGACGAGAGAATAAATCCCCTTATAGGCGCCCTCGCCGACCCGGCCGATGAGCGCGTCCCGCTGGGGACGCAGGATGGTGACCGCGTGGACCCCGAGAAATAAGACCAATCCAACCAGCAAGAGTCCCATCATTGCCCCCCAAACGCCTTGATCATGCGTCACGACGATAACGAGACCCGTTCCCGCGTGACGACCCGACGAGATCAATAGCATCGCGTCGCGTCCTACGCTAAGGGTCAATGATACCGCAACAACCAGTCAGCGCTCCTTTGTCCGAACTTAGCCATTGCCGCTCATGAGCAGTCCCTCATCCTATGACGCCGGACATTTCAGCATGATCGCTGAAGACAGGCTCTATGATCCCGAGGAAGAGCGCCGTGTCGCTGCGGCTCTGCGCCGTTCACGCTGGCAAAAGGCTTCGTTCGCGCTCGGCGCCCTGTTTATCGCGGCAGGCGCCGCAGCCTTTGTGACCGTCGTCTATCGGCACCCCATCCGCCTTTCCGGCAATGCGCCGACCACTGAGGCTCAGCCGACAGCGCCACCGGCTCAAGGGGCTGGCCGGATCACAGGGCCCATGCCCCCCTTGCAGGCAGCGCCCGCGCCCGCAACACCGGCGATTGAGGCTGCGAAGGTCCAAGAGCGGGTCGGTGGAGCCGCCGCCCCTGCTACGCCTGAACGGACCACACGCCTGACGCCACTTAACGAGAACGATCCGGCAAGGAGCCCCTCGTCACCTCCCCCAACGGCTGAGGGCATTCGACGTATTCCGCTCGCCAACCGCCCGAATGAGCCGGACGTACAACCAACCATACCGGGAGCCACGCAACCAAACGCGATTGTCGGCTCAGCTCCGATCACGATGCCGGCAGCGCCTATGCCGCGCCCAAGGCCCGCCGACGCGCCGTAAGCGCACTAACGCCCCGTCGATATTCAGAACAAGCATCATTGTGATGGCCGCTTTATCGGTAGCCCCAGGTCAATCTTGACTAACATACCAACCAGTTGGTATGTATCGAATGATGAAAACGGATGAACCCCAAACAGCCCGCACGGGCACGGCCCGCGACAAGATCTTGACCGCGGCGCTGAGCGTGATCCGCATGAAAGGCTATGCAGCGACCTCTGTTGATGATCTCTGCACGGCGGCAGGCGTCACCAAGGGTGCCTTCTTCCATCATTTCGACAGCAAGGAAGCGCTTGGCATCGCCGCAGCCAAGCATTGGTCGGAAACGACCAGCATTTTCTTTGCCGAAGCCCCTTACCACAAGCATGCCGATCCGCTGGAGCGTGTCCTGGCCTATATCCGGTTCCGCCGCGACATTCTTCAGGGCGAATTGGCCGAGTTCACCTGCCTTGTCGGCACGATGGCTCAGGAAACACACCAGACTTCCCGCGCCATAGCAGACGCCTGCAACGCAGCCATCAGCGGCCACGCCGCAACCTTGGACGCCGATATTGCAGCAGCGATGCGGGATCGCGGACTGAACCCCGATGGATCGGCGACAGGCTGGAGCGCTGCAAGCCTCGCCCTCCACACCCAAACTGTTCTGCAGGGCGCTTTCATCATCGCGAAGGCCCGAGGCGGCCCGGCGGTTGCCCACGACAGCGTCGATCATCTCGCCCGCTACGTCAGGCTGCTGTTTGCGTCAAAGCCCGACCGAACCCGTAACGAAAGACCGCCTTCATGAAAGAGCTGACCCCCTGCCTATGGTTCGACGGCAATGCCGAAGAGGCGGCCCACTACTACGCCTCCGTCGTCCCCAATAGCCGGGTGGATGCCATCCACAGGGCGCCAGGCGACTACCCCTCGGGTCAATCCGGCAATGTGTTGACGGTCGAGTTCATCTTGATGGGTCGCCCCTTTTTAGGACTGAACGGCGGCCCACTTTTCAAGTTCACTGAGGCGGTCTCCTTCATGATCCCCGTCACCTCACAGGCTGAGGTCGACCGGCTGTCGGACGCGCTCTCAGCTGTTCCCGAGGCCGAGCAATGCGGCTGGGTCAAGGATCGCTTCGGCCTCTCCTGGCAGATCGTACCGGTGCAGTTGATGCAGTTCATCGCCAGCCCGGACGCCGCCCGCGCCAAGCGTGTCTTCGACGTCATGATGACAATGAAGCGTATCGATATCGCGGCCATCGAGCGCGCCGCAGCCTGAGACACATTCCAGTTCGCCAACCCGTTGAAAGGGAGAAGACCCCGTGACCTATGTTGATGGATTTGTGGCCGCAGTGCCGAATGCCAACAAGGACGCTTTCATCAAACACGCCGCCGACGCAGCCGTCTTGTTCAAGGAGTATGGCGCGCTGAAGGTCGTCGAATGCTGGGGTGACGATGTTCAAGACGGGAAGCTCACCTCGTTCCCCATGGCGGTGAAGAAAGAAAGCAACGAAACCGTCGTGTTTTCCTGGGTGCTCTGGCGCTCAAAAGCTGAGCGTGATGATGGGTGGCAGAAGATCATGGCTGACCCTCGTATGGCACCCGATCGCAATCCCATGCCTTTTGACGGCAAGCGCGTCATTTTCGGCGGCTTTAACGTCGTACTGGAGACGTGAAAAAGTCTCTACCCCGGCAGCCGCGCGGACCCATTCCCGAGCGTCGAACAGCAATATTCCAATTAACCTCCATTCGATCACGCCGGGCGGCTTTGATGTGATGTCAACGGCGGCGGGCTCCCTCAGGGCTTGAGGACATGCTCCGCCGTTGCCGGATCCGCCGCCCCGTGATGCATGGCGAGAAACGCATCGGCCACACGCTCCGGCGACAGGCTTGTTCCCGGCGCGACTGTCCCGGCGACCGTCACCGTACCGACGCGCACGCCCGTACCGGCGAGCTCTTTCGCCAACATCAGCGCGAGCGACCGAATGCCGGCCTTGCCGATCGAAAGCGATGGCGCCTCGGGCGAAGGGTAAAGTGCGAGGCCACCGCCAGTGAAGAGAAGCGAGCCTGAGCCCTTGGCCTTCATCGCCGGAGCAACAAAGCGCGCCGCAACTAAAGCACCGACCACCGCGACGCGGAAATCATAAATGAGCAGGTCCGCAGTCAGATCCAGGGTCGGCCCTGGCCGCCAGAAGGCTGCGTTATAGACAAGCACGCTTGCCCCACCGAAGGCCGCTCGGGCCTCACTCAATGCGGTCGTCAGCGAGGCCTCATCGCCGGCATCGGCTGCAAACCCCTTAGCTTTTAAGCCCTCGGCCGCAAGGCTCGTGACCGCAGCGTTGAGCTTCGCGGGGTCGCGCGCGATCAGCGACAGTGAATATCCTTCACGGCCAAAGGTTTCAGCAACAGCCGCCCCGATACCCGGGCCATAGCCAATGATGATCGCATTGCCCTTATCGGTCACAGTGATGCTCCCTGTGTTTGGGAAAGGATGGATTGCGCGGGATCAAGGTGGGAATCCAGCTTCCACACGGCTTGATCGGCCGCGCGAACAATGCCGGTGAGCACATCCGCTGTGACGGCGTCACCGCCACCTGCCGCCTCGTCGATGGCACCGCGAACACGACCCGCGAAGGCGGCAAGCGCATTAGCGAGTGCTGAGGCATGCGCCTCCCCGTCCGCAATCGTCAGGGGATAGCTCAACAGATAACTCTGCGCAGCGGCAACTTGAACCGTTCCGGCAGCAATGCCACCGAGCGCGCCGGCACGTTCGGCGATCAGGTCGCTCCACTCATCGACATCACCGGCTATCGTATCGAAGAGCTCATGCAGGCCAATGAATTGGCGACCACGGATATTCCAGTGAGCCTGCTTCACCTGGCCATGAAGGTCGATCGCAGCAGCAAGATGCGAATTGAGCATTGACGTCATTCGGCGACGGATGTCTTCCGGTAGGCCGTTGCGCTGCTTATCCATGGTCCCGCTCCGATCACGTGTTTCGATATCGAGTTGCCGACCGCCGTCGCGTCGCACGACGATCGGGTGATGTCGTTCAATGCGTGCCCTTGTCTTGGATCAGCACTGACCCGATCCGTGCTCCGAACCCGCTGACATAAGCGAGTTGAACCAGGAGCATGCCGATCGGTTCCGTGTAACGGGCAAGGCTAAGCGGTCCCGCATCGACGCCATCAGCATCGATATCGGCAACGAGACTGAGCACGACCTTGCGGGCGGCGGCATCGTCTCCGCACACAAAGACACCAGGCAAGCGGCCATCAATCCGATTGGACGGCGAGTGCAAAACCTCGGCGAATGGCGCAACGGCCTTCACGACGCGGGCACCGGGGACAATCTTCGCGATTTCTTCGCCTGCCGACGTCGTTGTCCCAACGGCCAATCCGCTCATATCGGGCTTGATTGGATTGGTTGTATCCCAGACGATTTTGCCGTCGAGCGCTGCCGAGATCTGCCGCACCACATCCAGTGTTACATTCCACGGCGTTGCGACAATCACCACATCCCCAAAATTCGCCGCCTCGAGGGGAGACCCAGCGCGCGCGCCGCCACCGATGAGATCGGCTGCGGCCTGAACCTTATCGTCGCTTCGCGCGAAGCTGACGACGATGTCGTGGCCTTTGGCAGAAAGGTGCTTCCCCAAGCCCGTCCCGCCCTTGCCCGCGCCGATGATGCCGATCTTCATGCCTGACCTCCCGGCGAAGGCGGGAGGTTCAACACCTCACGCACCTTACTCGCAGTGAATGATTTGGCGTAGATCGGGCTGCCCGGATCGAGCGCAATCGATTGATCAAGGCCGCCCACAATGACCGGTTCGAACCCCGCATCGGTCGCAAGGATCGCAATTTGTGACACCGCCGAGGCGTCGTCACCGGCAATCGGCATCGCTAATAAAGCACCGGGTTGGTGGGCTTTGTCTCGCAGATCGACCCAATAGATCGTATTGAATGCCTTGATGACACGGGCGCCCGGCAAAAGGCTTGCCGTAAAAAGCGCCGACCCCTTGCCAGACTTCGAGACCGCCTCGACGATTGCGCCATCGCGGGCGCCATAGGGATTAGCGGCATCGACGACAATTTTACCAACTAATACGTCCTTCGCGTCTTCGACGACGCGAGGCCAAGCGCCATAGGGACCGGCAAAAACGACGACCTCGCCGAACTCGGCCGCGTCACGCGCAGAACCGACGCTTGCGCTCGATCCGAGCTCCACCAGTAACGGCTTCACGCGCTCGCTGTCGCGAACGCCAAAACGTACAAAATGTCCGGCTTGGACCCAAAGTCGTCCGAGCGTGCCACCAATATTACCGGCGCCGATGATGCCGATCTTCATGAACAAGCTCCCATTCTCCGCGTCGTCATCGTCAATCAAGTCATCGGGCCGCCACCACTCCATCGCAGTAGGCCTCCCAGCCCATCAACGCGTCGTCACGCCACATTCCGGGGCGACGAACCGCCCCGTCGTCATGGCCGCCCACCGATCTCAAGCGGGAGAAAGCGACCGGCAACCGCTGCGAAGGCAAATCCGATGGCCGCCAATACCAAGGCCACAGAGATCGAGAACGCCTGGGCTATCGCACCCCAGAGCAGGCTGCCCACCGCCATGCAGCCGAAAGTCGCTGCCATGTAGATGGAGAGGCCTCGCCCACGAATGGCCTCGGGCAGCAGCAATTGTGCGGTCGCATTAAAGGTCGCGAGCTGAATGAGGGTCCCGGCTCCAGCAAGCGCCAAGGCAGCGCTTGCCAAGATCGGCTCGCGGGCGATGGAAAGCAGCGCCAGCGCGACCGCCCCCGTTGCGGAACAAGCGATAAGCAAGATCTCATCGTCGATGCCGCGCTTTTTGGCGGTCGACATGAGCATGGCGCCCACCAGCGAACCGATCCCGACCGCCGACAAAAGGACGCCATAGATCCCGGGGCTTTTGCCGAGGATGTCATGGGCGATGGCAGGGGTCAGTGCCAAATAGCAGGCGGCACAGACATAAAGGGCCGCGGCGCGGGCCAGCAAACGCCGGAAGGGAGAGCTTTGCGCGACATAGGCAAAGCCCTGGTGAAGCTCTGCCCGAAAGGCGACCGGCGCCCTCACGCTGTTGGGGCAGACATTGCTCGGCAAGGCGAGCAGGGCCCCAATCGTCACGAGATAGGCGACCGCGTTGAAGGTGTAGGTGGCTGCAGCGCCGGATGTTGCTAACAGCACGCCGCCGATGCTCGGACCGATGACACGAGCGATGTTGAAGCTGACACTGGAGAGCGCCACTGCTGGCCGCAGATCGGCAGGTGGCACCAGCGCCGGCACGATCGATTGGAACGCTGGCGCTGACAAAGCGGCTGCACATCCAGCGATGAATGCGAGGACGACGATGGCCCCGACGCTTAATTGATCCAGCCAGCTCAAGCCCGCGAGCACGAATCCAACGGCTGCGAGGACAAGCTGGCAAAGAATAAGGATCAACCGCCGATCAAAATGGTCGGCGAGCACGCCGGCCGGAAGTGCCAGCAGGAAGGTCGGCAAGGTGGTCGCGGCCTGAACAAGCGCAACGCTCGCGGCGCCGTTGGCATGACCGGCAACGGTCCAGGCTGACGTCGTATCGCGCATCCAAACCCCGATGCTGCTGATGAGCGTCGCACCGGCAATCAGCGCGAAGCTGTGATGGACAAGCGGGTGCAGCAGCCCGACCGCACGGGGCGCTGGTTGATCGGCTGCCGCGCCCCTCGCCTGTTCGCTCATCCCGCAAGCCCCAACAGAGGCTGACCGGCCACACCGACATCGATGCGCAAGAGCTTCGCTTCCTCCATCTTGTCCTCAGGCACGGTCCAGGTGCCGCCTGTCGTCGTGACATAGATGCAGGTGCGATCATGTTGGCTGCGGCCGAACGCGACAGCGGTCGAGCCGACCATGCCGTGCTTTGCCTGCGCCAACGTCGTGCGCGTGCCGTTGGGGGCAAAGCGCACCAGCGATTGAGCCTGATGTGTCGCAATGTAGAGGGCACCGTTGGCATCAATTGCGAAATCGTCAGCCCTTAGCGCATCAGCCAGCACGACGGGGGTCCCAGCCTTACCGTTATCGATCGGCACCCGGACAATCCGGTCGGCACCTGTGACAGAAATCATCGCCGCGCCACCGAAAAGCTTGATCCCGTTTGCGCCTGGCCCATCGGCGCCCTGAGGCGCTGAAAGAAGGGCATCATGCAGCCAGGTTTCGACCAAACCGCTGACCGGGTCGATCGCGTAAACCTTGGCGCCCATTGAATCGTTGATCAGCATCCGATCACCAAGCGGCGTCATGCCGTTGAGGAAGGCAGCTTCCGCGATCTCGACAAGTTGGCGCACGCTGCCATCCCGCTCGATCCTCCAGACGACGCCTGGTGCGGTGCCGGGCGCCCCGCCGCTGACGATCAGCGCACCATCGGCGGCGAACACCAGCCCGGTCGCCGGGCGGTCCAACGTAACGAAGGGCGTGACCTCGCCACTCACAGGATCGATCCGCACGACCTTCTTATCGGTGTGCAGCGTGACGAAAATCGCGCCGGCGTCGTCGACTGCGACACTTTCAGCGAAACTTCCTTTTGGCCAAGTCGCCACCACCGCAACCGGCAGGATGCCTTCAGTTCCACCGTCATGATTCATCGTCACTCTCCTAAAGGGCGCTGCCGCCGACACGGGTGATCTGTTCGGCGCTCGCGAGCGGCAACGGCCCGAGAACGGCGTCCTTCAGAACCGGGAACATCAGATATTCGAATGGGAAATTGGTGCCGCTGACGATGTTGCCGACGATCTTGCCGCCAGCAAAACTCAGGATGTGCACCTCCTCCATGGCGACGACTTGGCGCGTCGCGGGCACGCCGAAATAGTCGTTGAGGAACACCGCGCTCGCGGTAAACCGCGCGATGACCTTGTCGCCATCGGGCGACGGCCAGAGTTCGTGCACCACGAAATCAACCACGGGGAACGCCTGCGCGAACCCTGAAAATGCGCCCTTATAGGCAGCAAGACCTACAATCGGTCCGGCAGGGCTCAACCCCGTGCGCACCACAACGTCGGGTGAACAGCAGGCATCGAACATCGCCATGTCGGCTGTGCCGATGGCTTTTTCAAAGAAGGCTCGGGCTGTTGCAACATTGTCATTCGACATCATGGTTTCCTTTGGATTGAGAAGGCCGTCGCCTGATCACGTGAAGAGTTCTGAACGATGTTCTGGGCTGGCTCGGTGAGACGAAGCTTCAGCGCGCCCGAGGCCTATGGAAGCCCCCCAAACGAACGCGGTCCTTGCGACAACCGATCGCTTTTCCCTCGTTGTTGATGACCTTCGAGATCGACGCCTTGAGCAGTTCACCAGTAGCCGCCGTTCGCTGCGAAGGACTGGCCGTTGATCCACCCCCCCTGAGGGCCAACGAGAAATGAAACGCTCTCCGCGATGTCTTCAGGGTCGCCGAGGCGCCCAAGGGCGATCATCCCCTCGAAATTCTTGACCATTTCAGGGGTCTTTCCCGCGATAAACAGCTTGGTGCGTGTCGGCCCTGGACGTAGCGCGTTGACAGTGATGCCGCGGACACCCAGTTCCTTTGCAGCGACGCGCGTCATCTCCTCGATGGCCGCCTTGGAGGCGAAGTAAACGCCATATCCGGGGATCGGAGGGCCCTGAAAGCTCATCGAGATGTTGACGATGCGCCCGCCATCTCTCAGCCGATTGGCCGCCTCACGCATGGCGTGAAAGGTCCCATAGAGGTTGGTTCGGATGACGCAGTCGAACTCGGCATCAGAAACCTGAGCAAGCGGCTTGCGGATCGCGCGACCGGCATTGTTGACGAGGATATCCACCTTGCCAAAGGCCCGCTCCGCTCCGTCAAACAGCGCCTTCACCGCACCACTGTCGGTCACGTCAGCTTTTATCGCCTTGGCCGTGCCACCCATTGCGACGATTTCACCGACAACCCGATCGGCCTCGGCCGCACCACCCCAATAGTTCACGACGATCGACATGCCATCCGCTGCCAACCGCTTAGCAATAGCCTCGCCTATGCCGGACGAGGCGCCTGTCACGATTGCCGTTACCAAGTGACAGCTCCTAAGCTCGGACCTATCCAAGATTGACCCAAACCGTCTTGTATTGGGTGTAGCTTTCGAGCGCTTCGGCGCCTTGCTCGCGCCCGTAGCCGCTCGCCTTGTAGCCGCCGAAGGGCGCGTTCGGATGGTACTTGTGCCAAGTGTTGAGCCAGACCGTACCCGCCTTGATCTTGTCGGCGAGCCGCAGCGCTTTGCCGAGATCGGACGTCTGAATGCCCGAAGCGAGACCATATTCGGTATCGTTTGCGAGCCGGATCGCCTCATCCTCGTCTTTGAAGGGGATGACCGGCACAACAGGCCCGAAGATTTCTTCGCGACTGATCCTGATGTCGTTGGACTTGGTCGCAAACACTGTCGCTTCGATGAACAGGCCCTTGCCGCCGATTTTCGGCGCACCGCCACCCGCAACGAGCGTTGCGGTCTCTTTCCCGATATCGATGTAATTGAGGATCTTGTCGTATTCGGCACGGGTGGCGATAGGCCCGAGCTGGGTCTTGGGATCGAGGGGATCGCCGAGCACGGCCGCCTTGGCCATGGCTGCGAATTTTTCAACGAACTCGTCGTAGATCGATTGCTCGACCAGGATGCGGCTGCCGGCAACGCAGACCTCACCCTTGTTCCAGAAGATGCCCCAGAACGCGGCCTGAAGTGCGGCTTCCATATTGGCGTCGGCAAAGATGATGTTGGGCGACTTGCCGCCCAATTCCATCGTCTGGTGCTTGATCGTGTCCGCGCCGTTGCGGATCAGATTCATGCCAACCGAGGTCGACCCGGTGAAGGCGATCTTGTCGACCTTCTTCGATTTGACGAGCGCGTCACCGACCGAGCCGCCAGGGCCGGTGATGAGGTTGTAGACGCCCTCGGGCACGCCGGCGTCGAGTGCGACCTGCGCAAGCGCCAAGGCCGTGAGCGGCGTGTCGCTCGCGGGCTTGTGGATGATGCAGTTCCCCGCTGCGAGGCCCGGTGCAACCTTCGATGCGGTCAGGGCAAGCGGAAAATTCCAGGGCGTGATGGCTCCAACCACGCCCAACGGCTCCCGCCGGGTGAGAATGCGGATGTTGGGCTCATAGGATGTGCGATAGCCGCCATCCATATGGGCCATCGCCTGCCCCGCAAAAAAGCGAAACAGCCCGGAGCAGTGCGGCATGATGATGGAGCGGAAATCCGAATAGGGCATCCCCATGTCCATCGCCTCTCGGATCGCGAAATCCTCAGCGCGCTCGTCCATGAGATCAGCCATACGAAACAGGATCTTGGCGCGATCCTCGTGGCGCATCCGGCCCCAAGGGCCATCTTCGAAGGCCGCATAGGCCGCGTCGATGGCCTTATGCGTGTCGACAGCTGAGCCCTTCTGTACCTTTGTGATTGTCGCTTCGGTCGTCGGGTCCATCACGTCCATGGTCTCGCCCGCCTCGGCGTCGACCCATCGACCGTTGATCAGAAGTTGGCCGGGCGCGATGGCCTTGCGCTGGGGACGCGCGGCGGAAAGTTCGCCATTGCCGCGGGCTTCAGAATTTTCAACGTCTTTGCTCGTTACGACCGCATCGGTCATCGTCAAATCCCGCCAAAAGGTATCTAAATACTTTGCGCTCAAAGAAGATTAGGGCCAAGGCATATGTTTCGCTTGGCATGGATTGCGATGTTGAACTTCGATTGCTCTATTGTGTATGGCTATTTGCCAAATCCGTTGCGAAT
>JBAWYY010000036.1:0-13060 GCA_037143285.1 Alphaproteobacteria bacterium
GCTGCGGGTGTGCCCATTGAGGCCATTCAGCAGCGGACGCAAACGCTGTCTTTGCCGCCGGATATGATCGGTAAGGGCGAACACTACGCCCTCGAAGTCCGCGGTGATTCCATGATCGACGCGGGCATTCTCGAAGGGGATTACGTCCTCATCCGCAAGAGCGACGGCGCCGAAACCGGCGATATCGTGGTCGCTTTGATTGATGACGAGGAAGCCACCTTGAAGCGTCTGCGCAAGCGCGGCTCATCTATTGCGCTGGAAGCAGCTAACCCCAATTACGAGACACGCGTGCTCGGCCCGGACCGCGTTCGCATTCAAGGCAAGCTCGTCGGCCTCATTCGCCGCTATTAGTCGCCATCGGGATCGGGTGGCTCGGCGTCTGCAGGTTGCGGTAGCGCCGTAACCGTGGGCGCGGTTCGGATGAGACTTAATGTCGTGCCGGATGGCTTTGTGGGAATCCAGGGTCGAGTGGCCGTGGCATCGTAAGTCGCAGTTGCAATAAGGCGCTCGGGCGCCTTGCTATCTCGTTGCACTTGCACGGCACCAGTCCACGCAAGGGCCGCGAGATCAATGAGTTGCGCCGCGCAATTTTGGGATGGTGGCGCACGGGCGATCACCAGCGTTGCTTCTCGGCAATCATCGGCAAGTCCCTCAGGATGAGTTGAGACGGCGATGCGACCCCCGCCGTGAAGGGGCATGGCGCAACCAAACTCATCGCAGCGGACAGCGGATTTTAGGCTGGGATCGTTTGGCTCGCGGCGGTCGCCGTCAATTTCAAGAAGCCGAGCGATAGAAAATCGGTTTGAATGAGGACTCACAACAGCGAAACGCCCGTCCGGGCCTCGGGCGAGGATGGTGGTGCCGCGTCCGTCGATGACGATCAGCGGCTTTGTTACCGGCGTAGCTGCGAGGGCTCCGAGCCCTAAGAAAGCAATGCCTGCGAGCCGCAGCGGCGTTGATAAGAGCGTCAGACAAAGGATGCCGACGCTCATGGCGAGGAGGCTTAGCGCGGTTAAGCCGGTGATTGGGATTACGCCGCCTGGCCATGAGGCGACCCATTTGCAAACCACGAGAAAGAGGTCGATGCCAGAGCCTGCCAGGGACCAGATCGGGCGATCCCAACCAAGCGGCCACAGGAGCAGCGCGAAGATCTCCAGCGGCATCACCACGAACTCGATGATCGGCGCTCCGAGCACATTGCCGGGAATGCCATAGGGCTGCAGCACATGGAAATGATGAGCTGCATAGGGGGCGGTTGCCAAGGACGCGAGCATCGAACTCATCGCGAGGCCGGCCACGCCCTGGCTCAATGCCAGAACAGCGCGGCCAATGCTAATACCGTCATTGGCGTGCCGCTCGGCCCAGGGGCGCAGAAGCGAATAGCCAGACACCAGCGCAAGTGTTGCCGCAAAAGACATTTGGAAACTTGGGCCGAGCAAGCTTTCCGGTGCGATGATGAGCACGGCGAGTGCGGCCAAAGCGAGGGTTCGTAAAGTGAGTGCAGCCCGCCCTAAAGCGACCCCAATGAGCACGATGGCGATCATGATCCATGAGCGTTGGGTAGCAACCTCAGCGCCCGAGATCACGAGATAGCCGGTCGACACCGCCAACGCGACACCGGCCGCATAGGCTTTGACCGGATGGTTCAAGGTGACTGAGGGAATGAAGGCGAGAAGTCCGCGGACAACGCCAAATACGAAGGCAGCCACCAAGGCCATGTGGAAGCCGGATATCGACAGAATATGATAGGTGCCAGATGCGCGCAGCGCTTGGTTTACGTCCTCGGTGATGCCATCGCGCCGCCCGGTGACGAGAGCGTCTGCTATCGCGCCGGTGACACCTGGAATAGCCGCGCGGATCCGCTCGCCAATACCGCGGCGAATGTTATCGAGCGCAGCCGCACGGGTAACCTCAGACGGCGCGGTGCCGAGTTCGACTCGTTCGACAGGTCCGGTCACAAAGCCTGAGGCGCCAATGCCGGCAAAATAGGCGTCCCGCGCGAAGTTATACGCGCCCGGGGCGACAGGGTCTGCCGGGGGCGAAAGGCGCGCGCGAAGCTTGACCGAGCTGCCCACTTGCACCTGCGCAGGTCCGCGCGTTGTCACGCGAATGCGGGTTGGTGCACGCTCTATGGCGGGGGCGATGGCGGTCACGAGGAGTGTCAGTCGGTCACCGCTGGGGCGTCCTTCCGAGCCAATAATCCAGCCGGTGATTGTCAAGGTGCCGGTCTCTGCTGCAAGCACGGGATGAGCAACAAGCGCCGTGCGCAGGGTTGCGGTCGCGTGACCGGCTGAAATTGCCGCTAGAGCGGCCGTAATAAGATAGAGGCCGAATTGATTTCGGACCCGGTAGGCGATGGCCATTAAGCCAATGGCAAGAGCAAGACTGACAACGAGATTCGGTTCGTCGGGCGCCGAGAAATAGATGAGAATGCCGGTCCCGAAGGCCACGGGAAGGGCGAGAAAGAGACGGCCGCGCGCAAGTTCCAGGTCGAGCCAAGCACGCAGGGTTTCAAAAATAGCGTAACCGGGGAGGGCAAGGGCAGAGTGCTCGGTGTTTAGGCCGCGTGCACGTTCACGGATGATCGCGATTGCGCGGGCGCGCATCGCACCTCCTTTACGTCGACAAGCTTGCAGCTACACAAGCTTGCGGCTCCCCTTCTGTTGCAGCGCGTGCTAGACGGCGCTCCCGACATTCATGCTAGCGCGCGGTTGTCCCACAGTCGCTTTGGTAAGAATCATGACCGTTGTTACTCGCTTCGCCCCGTCGCCCACGGGCTTCCTCCATATCGGAGGGGCACGTACAGCCCTGTTTAACTGGCTCTATGCGCGCAAGACCGGCGGCAAAATGCTGCTTCGGATTGAAGATACGGATCGGCAGCGGTCCACCCAAGAGGCGGTCGACGCCATCATTGATGGCCTGACCTGGCTCGGTCTCGATTGGGACGGCGACACTGTTTTTCAGTTCGCTCGTGCGGAGCGGCATGCCGAGGTCGCGCGCTCGCTCTTGGCGGCAGGCCGCGCCTATCATTGTTACGCGTCGCCGGAAGAGCTTGATGAGATGCGGGCAACCGCGATGGCTGAGGGCCGACCGCCACGCTACGACGGTCGCTGGCGTGATCGTGACCCGAGCGAGGCCCCAGCAGGCGTTGCCCCGGTTGTCCGGCTAAAAGCGCGCCAAGATGGCGAAACCATTGTGATGGATGAAGTGCAGGGCAGGGTGGCGATCCCCAATAAGGATCTCGACGACCTCATCCTGCTGCGCTCTGACGGTACACCCACTTATATGCATGCGGTGGTGGTCGACGACCACGACATGGGAGTGACCCACGTTATTCGCGGCGTTGATCATCTGACCAATGCGGCACGTCAGACCCAGATCTATGAAGCGCTTGGGTGGCAGGTTCCGGCCTTTGCCCACATCCCGCTCATTCACGGGTCTGATGGTGCGAAACTTTCCAAGCGCCATGGCGCCTTGGGCGTCGATGCCTACCGCGCCATGGGATACCTGCCGGAGGCACTACGGAATTATCTCGTCCGCCTCGGCTGGGGCCATGGCGACCAGGAGATTTTCTCCTCAGACGAGATGATCGCGGCCTTCGACATCCCGGCCATCGGCAAATCTGCGGCCCGCTTTGATTTTCAAAAGCTTGAAGCGGTCAACGGGCACTATGTGCGCCACGCCGATGATGCCCGCTTGATTGCAGCCATCGATGAGGTGCTGCCGCACCATCCGCAGGGCGAGGCCATCGCAGCGGCCTTGACGCCGGATGCGCGGGCGAAACTTCTTCGTGCCATGCCGGGGTTAAAAGAGCGCGCAAAGACGATTGTCGAGCTCATCGACGCCATGCGCTTCATCACCGACAAGCGGCCTCTGCCGATGGACGAGAAGGCCGCCGCACTTCTCACGCCAGAAGCCCGCGGTCACCTCGCCTCAACCCACGCCCGGTTGGCGGCGCTAACAGAGTGGTCGGCTGCTTCCACGGATGCCGCAGTTCGTGCGGAGGTGGAGGAAAAAGGCATCAAGCTTGGCGCTATCGCTCAGCCCTTGCGGGCGGCCCTCACCGGACGTACCACTTCTCCAGGCATTTTCGATGTTCTCGACGTCCTTGGTCGTGAAGAAAGCCTCGCTCGAATCGCCGAACAGGCCACTCATTAAGCGCTAACCCAAGCGTTACATAGGGGGTCGCACGAAGGGCGGCCCACCTTGCTGGCAACGCGAAAAGCGTCTATCCGGGTGAGGTTCTAGGTGCAGTGCGAAATCATCGTGCTGCTCAGCGGACGCGATCGAAGTTTCATCTCTTTTCAAGGGGTTGTCTATGCCCGATACGGCTTCGCTTACATATGCCGACAAGACTGTAACGTTGCCGGTGCAAAAGGGCTCGATCGGCCCGTCCACGGTGGATATCGGCAAGCTTTACGCTCAAACCGGCATGTTCACCTACGACCCCGGCTTTACGTCTACGGCGAGCTGCGAGTCTAAGATCACCTATATCGACGGTGACGAGGGTGTCCTGCTTTATCGCGGCTATCCGATCGAACAGCTGGCCGAGCACGGCGACTTTCTCGAGACCTGCTATTTGCTTCTTTACGGGGAATTGCCGACGGCGGCTCAAAAGGCCGATTTTGACTATCGGGTCACGCATCACACCATGGTGCACGACCAGATGCAGCGGTTCTTCCAAGGGTTCCGCCGCGACGCGCACCCGATGGCGGTGATGGTGGCAGCCGTTGGCGCGCTTTCGGCGTTCTATCACGACTCGCTGGACATCGCCGATCCGCAGCAGCGGATGATTTCTTCGGTGCGCCTCGTCGCCAAGCTGCCGACGCTGGCCGCAATGGCCTATAAATATTCCATCGGTCAGCCCTTCGTCTATCCGCAGAACTCGCTCGACTACTCCTCGAACTTCCTGCGTATGTGTTTTTCGGTGCCGGCAGAGAGCTACACGCCGAACCCGGTGCTGGCCCGCGCTATGGACCGGATCTTCATCCTTCATGCGGATCACGAGCAGAACGCGTCGACATCGACCGTGCGCCTTGCTGGTTCGTCGGGTGCTAATCCCTTCGCTTGCATCGCAGCTGGCATCGCCTGCCTGTGGGGTCCGGCGCACGGCGGCGCCAATGAAGCCGCACTCAAAATGCTCGGCGAGATCGGGACCGTTGAGAACATCCCGAAATTCGTTGCCCGCGCGAAGGATAAGAACGATCCGTTCCGTCTCATGGGCTTCGGTCACCGGGTCTATAAGAACTACGATCCGCGCGCCAAGATCATGCAGAAGACCTGCCACGAGGTCCTGACCGAGCTCGGCATCAAGGATGACCCGCTGCTGGACGTCGCGGTCGAACTCGAGCGCATTGCGCTCAGCGATAGCTACTTCGTTGAGAAGAAGCTCTACCCCAATATCGACTTCTATTCGGGCATTACCCTCAAGGCTATGGGCTTCCCGGTGTCGATGTTCACCGTCCTTTTTGCGCTCGCGCGCACGGTCGGCTGGATCGCTCAGTGGAAGGAAATGATCGAAGACCCGCAGCAGAAGATCGGGCGCCCGCGTCAGCTCTACACCGGTGCGGTTCGTCGGGATTACACGCCAATCTCGCGCCGTCGCTAAGCCACGTCGATCAAAGGCAAAATTTGGACAAAGGGCGAGGCGCAAAACCTCGCCCTTTCTTTTTGGCGGCCCTGCTAACGCGAGGCAGCGGCCTTCGCCATCGCGAGGAAGGCATCAAGCGCGGCGCGCCGATCATCTTCGGGTTCCAGGACGGGCTTCGGCCTTGGTGATGTATCTTCGAAGGGAAGGGGGCCGGCGTGGCGTCCAGCGCCAGGGACGGCGAGCGGGGTGAGCCCCATGTCGCTCAGACGAACACCAAGACCCGCGATTCCCCGGCCGTCCCCAATGAGACCCGCGACGCGCTGGCCGAGAATCGGATCAGCCTTGATCACAGGGGCGATCTCGCCGCCAGCCTCCGCATAGGCCGCGCGAATATCGGATTCAGCAAAACGGCGACCCCCAACCGCGATGACCCCGACAGGGTCTGCATCAACAGCGAGCCCTTCGGCCGCGGCGTGGGCCGCAAATCCGGTATCAACAAACCCCTCTTTGTCGAATGCGAGCGTCGCTTGCGACATTCGTTCGCTGCCCGGCGGAAAAGCTGACCCCGGCACCATTGCGCCGCGAAGTTCAAGCGAGCCATTCGCATTGATGCGCGTTTCAACGAGAATTGGCGCGTTTGAAGCGGCTTTGGAGAAGCTCTGCGGGCCGTTCGCGAGGACAGCTGACTCTGAGGTGCGGCGGATACCGACCAGCCCGATTTCGCCGGGGGCAAAAAAGAAGTCTACAATGGCGCCGGGAACAACCAGTTTCGCCGCGGCCGCAACGTCGGTGTGTCGACGCCCGATCAGAAGAATATGCGAAAGTGCGGCCCCATTGAGATTGACCGCAAGGCCGGCCAAAGACACCGGCAAGACAGCATGCGTGACCTTGTCCGCAACCAAGGCTTCCCTCATCACCCGTGGCGCCAAGGGCGGATGGAGAATGAGCTTCGACTGGCTCATCAGCCAGGGAACGATTTGTGTCGCGATTCCGGCAAAAGTATCCGGCGATAGGGTCGCGGCCATGACGCTTTTGGCGTCGGGGGTTCCGGCAATGAAGCTTGTAAGCCCGCCGGCAATCACTTGATTGGCGCTGCGGGCGAGAGCAACAAAGCCATCGGCAGTCGTCTCAGCGGTGACGAGCGCGACATGATCGGCGGGATTTCCGACCCGTGCAGTTTCGATTTTCTCGCTCGCGTCTTCATCGGCGAAGACCTCGTCCAACGCGACAACACCGTCGAGGACCGGCTCGCCGAGAGAGAAAACAAACCGGACTGAGAAGGTTTCCGCTGCGGCTTCCCGCATGATGTCGGCGCTGTCGATACTGCCGGATCGGGAGGCACATAAAATCGCTCGAGCGCCAATGCGCTGCAAATAAGACGAGGTCTCGCGACGACCCCAGCCCAAGGGAACCGGGGCAGCGATCATGCCGGCACGAGAAATAGCGAGAAGAGCGATGACAGCGTCGGAACTCAGCGCGAACTGGGTCGCAATAACCGTGTCGGTCGCAAGACCTGCAGCAAGTAGCCGGCGGGCCAGCGCATTCACGGTGCGATCCACGTCGGCAAAGGACAGTTGTCGCGCAGGGCCGCCGATCGTCATCGGTCGGTTCTGAGCGTCCAAGAGGGCGGGCGCATCGCCGTGAAGTTCAGCTGCGCGACGTAACAAGCCGTCGAGGGTCACCCGACCGCCCATCGTTTGGTTCGGCGCCTGTCCCGAAGGGGTGAGAATCACTGCCGCGTCGCTCCGCCTTCTGGTGGCGAATACCACCATGTTTCCATCAAATACCCGAATTGCGATGATTCGCGTGGTGTTTGGATGTGCGACCAACGGGCAATCCACTGTGCGGGCTGATGGAACAGCGGCACCCAGTAAAAGCCCGAGAGGAGGGTCCGGTCGAGGGCGCGCGATGCGGTCACGAGATCAGGCCGATCACGCGCCTCAACGATCCGTTCTATGAGGCGATCAACGGCAGGATCTGCGATGCCGGCGACGTTGCGGCTGCCCGGTGCGCGGCCAGCGTCAGATCCCCAATAAAAGGCCTGCTCATTGCCGGGCGATAGCGACACGTTCCACCAGCGATATTCGATCATGTCGAAGTCATATTCGCGCAGGCGTCGGTCATACTGGACAGCATCAACAGTGCGAACTTGCGCGGCGATGCCGGCACGACGCAGGAACCGTTGATAGGCCAGTGCCAACCGCTCCTGTTCGCGGGAGGCAACGAGGATCTCGAAGCCAAAGGGCTGGCCCGCTGGCGTGCGCAACGTGCCGTCTTTGAGTTCGTAGCCTGCCTCGCGAAACAACCTCAGTGCTTCCCGAAGACGATTGCGATCGGTGCCTGTGCCATCGGAGACCGGCGGTTCATAGCGTCCGGCAGCAAGATCGGCACGAACTGTTGCGCCCACGTCGCTGATGAGACGGCGTTCGGCGTCATCTGCAGGGCGACCGCGGGCGGAAAGCTCAGAGTCTTCAAAGATCGACAGCGTTCGCACAAAACCATCGGAAAAGAGGTTCTTATCGACGAATTCGAAGTCGAACAGCAGTCCAAGCGCCTCACGCACGCGGATATCGGTAAAGGCGGGCCGCCGGATATTCATGGCATAGGCGCGAATGCCTTTCGGCGTTGTCGGCTTGATTGTGTCGCGGATGATGCGGCCATCGCGAACGGCTGGGAAATCGTATCCCGTGATCCATTGACCGGGATCTGTTTCGACACGCACGTCCACGAGACCTTTTCGGAAGGCTTCAAAAAGCGTGTTCGAGTCGCGATAGAAATCAAAGCGCACTTCGTCGAAATTGAAGAAACCGCGATTGACGGGCAAATCCGCGCCCCACCAGGTGGGATCGCGTTCGAGTGAGAGGCTCTCGCCTGGTCTCACCGTTTTGACGCGATAGGGGCCGGAGCCGAGGAGCGGCTTGAGCGTTGTTTCTTCAAACGTCTGGGGATCGACGGCGTGTTTGGCCAAGATCGGCATCAGGCCGAGGATGAGCGGCATCTCCCGATCATTTGCGCCGGTCAGATCGAAGCGCACCGCGCGATCCGAGAGGCGTTCAACGGACGCGACCTTTCGGTAGTAGCTGCGATGATTGGGGCGCCCGCGATCGCGCAAAAGCGACCAGGAAAAGATCACATCGTCGCTTGTAACTGGCTGGCCATCGCTGAAACGTGCGCGCTCATCAAGGTGAAACGTGATCGATGAGCGATCGTCAGGCACTTCAACGGCGCGCGCCAGCTGTGGATAGAGGGTGAACGCCTCATCCATGGACCGTGCCATCAAGGTTTCCTGGAGATAGGTGCGGGCGCCGGGAACTGACAAACCGCGGACAACAAAGGGGTTCAAGGTGTCGAAGGTGCCGAGCACCCCAATGACGATCCGTCCGCCCTTGGGGGCGTTGGGGTTCACATAGCGCCGAAATGCCATGTCGGGGCCGAAAGCCGGCTCTCCATGCATCGCGATTGCAGGCCGAGGCTGAGCGCTGGCCGGCGCGAGGTTCGCCGTCCCAGCCCACAAAAACGCGAGCCCTAAGATCAATAGGCGCAAGAGGATCCTCCGACTGCCCGGGACTTCGGCCGATTCCCGGAATAACTTTAGCACGCCTGCGCGCCGAGCCTCTGGTCAATTGCCCGCAGACTCGGTATCAGGCGCGCAAGAGGTTGAGTGTTCTGCCGTAATCTCACCATGATCACGGCTGAAACACCGCCCACAACAATGCCCGCCGGTGCCTCCTCCTGCTCGCAAGTGGATGGCCCCAAGGTTTCCGACTGAAAGGACATTCCATGCTTCGCACCGCCGTGTCAGCGCCGGTTCGTTTTGGGCTAGCGGCCGCTTTGACCCTGTCCGCCGGTGTTGCCTTCGCTCAGCAAGCGCAGCCCCAGGCGCCCGCTCAGCGCCCGGCTCAGCCGGCAGCCCCTGCTCAACAGCGCCCCGCACAGCCTGCGGCCCCCGCGGCACCTGCAGCGGCAGCGCAGCCCTCGCCGACGGAATCGTTGAACGCGGTGCAGAGCCAGTGGGTGAAGCTGTGCGACAGCGTGCCGGTTGACGACAAGACCCCGCCGACCACGAAGAAGCTTTGCATGGTGGTGCAGGAAACCCGCGCCGAGAACGGGCAGATGCTCGCGTCCATCCAAGTGCGCGAACTGGAAGGCGAGCGTCCACGCCTCATCATCGCCGTGCCGGTCGGCATGTCGCTCCAGCCCGGTATCCGCATCGTGCTCGACCAGACCCCGCCGCAGCAGATGCGCTATGAAGTCTGCATGCCCAATGCCTGTTTCGCCCAAATGGAGGTCCAGCCGGACTTCATCGCGCGGTTGAAGCGCGGGCAGAACCTAAACATTCAGGTCGTGAACATGACGGGCCGGGCGATTTCGCTCGCCATGACGCTTGCGGGCTTCGGTTCGTCCTATGACGGCCAGCCGGTTGATCCGCGTGCCTATGAAGAGAGCCAGCGCCGGCTTGCCGAAGAGCTTCAGCGCCGTGGCGAAGAGGCTCAGCGCCGTCTCCTCCAGCAACAGCAGCAGCAGGGTGGTGCGCCGACCCCGGGTGCTCCGGGTGTCCTGCCGGCGCCGACGCCGCCGCGTCCCTGATCCCGTCTCAACATCCATTCGGAAGCGGCGCAGGCTTTGTCTGCGCCGTTTTTGATTCAGACCATCGCCGGATAGCGCGACCTGTCGCTTTTGCGCTATCCGCAGTGCTTTCCGGGAGGTCCGCCCATGAAACTGCCGCGCAATTTCTACAAGCCGCTCGCCGTCGGCGCACCCATGCCCTATCGCGAACTGCCCGTGCGGCTCGAGCGGATGATCCATTTCGTGCCGCCGCATCTCGAAAAGGTGCGCGCCAAGGTGCCGGATCTCGCGGGGCAAGTGGATGTGGTCCTCGGCAATCTCGAAGACGCCATTCCGATCGATGCGAAGGTCGCCGCCCGCAGGGGCTTCATCGACATGGTCAAAGCGACGGATTTTGGCCCGACCGGGGTGTGGACGCGCGTCAATGCGCTCAATTCGCCCTGGCTTCTGGACGATCTCACCGAGATCATGGCCGAGGTCGGCCATAAGCTCGATGTGGTGATGCTGCCCAAGGTGGAGGGGGCATGGGACATCCACTATCTCGACCAGTTGCTCGCCCAGCTCGAAGCCCGGCACCAGATCGCGAAGCCGGTGTTGATCCACGCAATCCTTGAGACGGCGGAAGGGGTTAAGAATGTCGAGGAGATCGCTTCCGCATCCCCTCGCATGCATGGCATGAGCTTAGGCCCGGCGGATCTCGCGGCCTCGCGGGCCATGAAGACGACCCGGGTCGGCGGCGGTCACCCCGAATATAAGGTGCTCGCCGACCAGACCGGGGAGGGGGTGCGGGCCGCCTATCAGCAGGATCTCTGGCATTACACCATCGCGAAGATGGTCGATGCCTGCGCGGCCAATGGTCTGAAGGCCTTTTATGGCCCCTTCGGCGATTTTTCGGATCTCGCGGCCTGCGAAGTCCAATTCCGCAACGCCTTTTTGATGGGCTGCGCAGGCGCCTGGACCCTCCATCCCAGCCAAATCGACATCGCTAAGCGCGTTTTTGCGCCCGATGCCGGCGAGGTCGCCTTCGCGAAGAAGATCCTGGACGCCATGCCGGACGGGACCGGCGCGGTCATGATCGACGGCAAGATGCAGGACGACGCCACCTGGAAACAGGCGAAGGTCATGGTGGACTTGGCGCGTCTCGTCGCCGCCAAGGATCCGGCCGAGGGCCAGAAATACGGCTTCTAAGCTCGGTAAAAATCCGGATATTCCGGGAAGTTGCACATGCACATCGGACCAAAACGCGTGTGTTGTGCAATGCGTGCAAGGATGTGCAACTTGGCCAACCCGAGAAAATGATCCTAGCACATGATGCCCGCCGCGGCCAGCCTCCTCTTGCGCTGCAGCATTCGGACGCTATGTCATGGCAACGTCACGTTGACTTTTCGCGCGCCGGGGAGTTTTGTCCCGCGCCGCAGTTCCCTTGAGACCGAATAATCCGCCCATGGATAAGCCGCAGACAGCCAAGTTCAGGATTGGGGAGATCGTCCGCCACCGGATCTATCCGTTCCGTGGCGTCGTCTTCGACGTGGACCCGACCTTCTCCAACACGGAAGAATGGTACGAGGCGATCCCGTCCGAAGTGCGCCCGCGGCGCGACCAGCCGTTCTACCACCTCTTCGCTGAGAACGCGGAGACGGAATATGTGGCCTATGTCTCCGAGCAGAACCTCGTGCTTGATACCTCCGGTGAACCGATCCGCCATCCGCAAGTGGACGAGGTTCTAGAGCGGACCGACGACGGCGCCTATAAGCCGCGTCAAGACCAGCTGAACTGAAGAGCCTGCTGAACTGACGGCAAGGCCTGATCGGGCCCACACAACGCTGATATGCCGGCGACTTGTCGAGGCCCGCGCCCGTTGACCCCCGTGGCCCGTCCCGCTAGCCCATGGGCGACCCGATTGGCGGGCGATCTCGGCGGCCCATGATCCAGGTTCTCAACCTCGCGCTTCCGTTCTTTGGCCTCATCGCGCTCGGGTTCTTCACCGCGCGGGTGAAGCTTGCGCGCGGCACAGCGATCCCCGAGGCTGGGCTCGCCTGGATGAACTTCTTTCTGATCTATATCGCGCTGCCCGCGCTGTTTTTTCGCATTCTCGCCAAGACGCCGTTAGAAAAGCTCAACAATATCCCCTTCGTGGTCGGCACCTCGCTTGCGACCTATTCGGCTTTCGCGCTGGGCTTCGCCTATATGATGCTGCGTTCACGTGGGCACATGCCGTCCGCGACAGTCGCGGGCGTGGCAGCGGCCTATGGCAATATCGGCTATATGGGGCCGGGCTTGGCGCTCTCGACCATTGGGCCGGAGGCCGCAGTCCCCGTCGCGCTCATCTTCTGTTTCGATAATATTCTGCTGTTCTCACTGGTGCCGCTCTTGATGGCGCTTTCGGGCAGCGAAAAGGCCTCGGTTCGCGCGGTCGTCGTTGAAACCGTCCAGAAGATCGCGACCCATCCTTTCATTCTGGCAACCGTTGCCGGCGTGGGTGCTGCCTTCATCCAATGGGAGCCGCCTGTCATGATCGACCGGCTCCTCGCGTTTCTGCAGAATGCGGCGGCACCCGTGGCCTTGTTCACGCTGGGCCTCACGGTCGCCTTACGGATGGAAAGTTTCGCAAGCCTCGGGCGGGTCGCGGCGTCAATCTCGCCAATCCTGGCGGTGAAGCTGATCCTGCACCCGATCCTGGTGGTGCTGATCCTCTCGGTGCTCGGCACGTTCGAACCCTATTGGGTCTATACGGCTGCCCTCATGGCCTGCCTGCCGCCGGCGCTGAATGTCTTCATCATCGCCCGCCAATATGACACCTGGGTTGAGGGTGCCTCAAATGCGGTGCTGCTTGGCACCGTCGTCTCGGTTTTCACCCTGACGGCGGTGCTCTATTTGGTGCAGATGACGATCCTGCCGATCAAT